>NZ_JAFEVM010000004.1:0-117523 GCF_016901105.1 Treponema sp. Marseille-Q4523
GGAGAGTATACATGCAAGTTCTTCGGCTACATATTTTATTATTTACAAATATGTCAATCAAGAATGGAAAGAAGTTTTGTATTCGGCTTTTTTCGGCTGGGAGGAATTCCGGTCAGATGAAAATTATACAAAAGAAGAATGGTATACTCCCAAGCCCTTTCCTTACGATTTCGTAGAATATAAAGGAAAAGTCGGTCTGAGAATCATCAGCTATGATCGACCGAAAGACTGGCCGACGCATTATCACGCTCAGTTTTGGGCGTATGACGAAAAAACGCAAAAATACGAAATGCTGGAAGAAATTTGGGAAGCGGAAGAAGACACGCCGCCCGACGGACTGATTTTTGCAGGGGCAAAAGAAGGTTTAAACTGAACGGCGCTATTTCAGATGTGCAATTTAAATCTTTCCGTTTTTTTACAACGACAAAATTACCGCGCGAACGGATGTATCGCCGTTTTTCGCAGCTCCGGTATCGCTGACGCTTGCCGTTCATGCGGAGAAGCGTTATACTTTTCAGCGCAGATGTTACGTTTGTGATAGCCTACAGCCGAATCCCTTGCGGCGGCATTACCGGCGCCCACGGCGCGCCGCGTATCAGCATCGACAAAGTATATCAATTTTTTCCAACTGTTTCACGCGCCAACTGAATGGCGAGTTTCGAACGTGAATAAAATGATGCGGAGGCGAGGTTCCGGCTGCGTGCCGTTTCGAGCGTTAGGCTTACGGAAGCGTACCCTAAAAGCTCGACCGCGGCTAAGCGGACGGGTTCTCGCCGAAAGCATACCTTTATTTAGAAATACTTTCGAAACTCGACTTTCAGCCTATTATTTTTCCTCGAGGTGTTCTATGAACAAGTACTTCAAACGGTATGTAGTCGATGCATTCGGCGGAATGTCGCTCGGCCTTTTTTCCACGCTCATCATCGGATTGATTATAAAGCAGATCGGAGGATTTTTCCCGTCCGGAGGCGATTTGGGCGGCGCAGGCGGTGCGAGCGCAAGCGTCTATGCATCTCTTGCGTATGCGGGAAGATTTTTTATGCTCACGGGACAGGTGCTCACCGTACTCACCGGAGCCGGAATCGCGTGCGGAGTCGCGCATTCGCTCGGTGCGCCGAAACTCGCTTTGTACGGAAGCATTCTCACCGGTACGATAGGCGCGTATTCCGTAAAATGCGCCGCCTATTTGAGCGCAGGGCAGGCGGCCTTTATCGCTGAAAACGGAAGCGTGCTTTTTGCGGGGCCGGGAGATCCGCTTTCAGCTTTCGCTGCGGCTTTAGTCGGTGCCGAATGCGGGAGGTTCGTCGCGGGAAAGACTAAAATCGATATCGTCGTCGTGCCTGCCGTAACCGTCATCGCAGGGGCCGCCGCCGCATTGCTCTTCGGGCCTGCCCTTGCATCCGCATCGGCAGCTCTCGGGAGCGCCATACAAAAGGCGACGGAACTCGAGCCGTTTTGGATGGGCATCGTGCTCTCCGTCGTCATGGGGATGATTTTAACACTGCCCATAAGCTCCGCGGCTATCGCGATCATACTCGGTATGACGGGGATCGCGGGAGGAGCTGCGACTGCCGGCTGCTGCGCGCAGATGATAGGTTTCGCCGTCATCAGCTTCCGCGACAACGGCTTTAACGGTTTTTTCGCGCAGGGACTCGGAACATCTATGCTGCAGATCCCGAACATCTGCAAAAATCCGTTTATATGGATTCCGCCGACTCTCGCTTCGGCGATCACCGGTCCCCTCGCTTCGTGCCTCTTTAAGATGCGCACTCTTCCTGCGGGAGCGGGTATGGGAACGAGCGGACTTGTCGGTCCGATCATGACCTTTCAAGCGATGCAGGGAGCGGAGAGCGCCGCTCTTATCATCCTAAAGATAATCGCAGTCGATGTGTTTTTTCCGGCCGTACTCGCATACGCTTTTTATGCGGCGCTTCGCGCTCGCGGCTTGATCCGTGACGGTGATATGAAACTCGACGCATAGCGGAAATCCGTACGGCAAGACATGAAAGAGCGAATATGCTAAAATAGACCATCCTGTCATATCCAATTGGAGGATCATAATGACCAGTTTCGGTATGTGGGGCATCATCCCCCCGCTTTTAACAATCGTGCTTGCCTTCGTCACTAAAGACGTGATCGTATCGCTCTTTTTCGGCATTTTGTCGGGCACGCTTATCGTCACGGGGGGCAATCCCGCCCTTGCGCTCATGCATCTCACCGATGCGCTCGCTTCTTCGCTTGCCGACGGATGGAATATCCGCATTTTCCTTTTTTGCGCGCTGCTCGGAGGCCTTGTCGGTATGCTTTCGAAAACGGGAGCCGCAGGCGCCTTCGGCAGATGGGCGTCGCTGAAATTGAAAACGAGCAAGGGATCGCTTGTCATGTCGTTTATTTTCGGATTGATAATTTTTATCGACGATTATTTCAATTCGCTTACCGTCGGTACGATCATGCGCCCGATCTGCGATAAGACGAAAATTGCGCGCGCAAAACTTGCCTACGTGCTCGATTCGACGGCGGCTCCCGTGTGCATCATCGCGCCGATTTCAAGCTGGGTCGTTACCGTCATGTCGATCGTAAAGGGTGCGGAAGGCTTCGATGCGATGCAGATGACGCCGTTCGAATTTTTTATCCGCTCCATACCGTACAACCTTTATGCGCTCGGTACGCTCGTTTTCGTACTCGTCATCATTTTAACAAAACGCGATTTCGGCCCGATGAAGTCTTCCGAAGCGCGTGCGGCACAGGGCAAACTCTTTTATGAAAGAAAGTACGGAGCGGTTGCCGGCGAAGTCGAAAACACCGTAAACGATTCGGCGAAGCCCGCCGACATGCTTTTTCCGATCATCGTCCTCATCGTGACGGCGCTGATCTTTTTTCCGGTGACGACGTGGATGAGCGCGGTCGACGGAAAATCGATTATGTCCTTTGCCGATGCCGCGAAAACGATCCCGCTCGGAGACGCATTCAAAGATACCGACGCATCGGTTGCGCTTTTTTACGCCATCATCTTTACGATCTTTGCGACGTATATTTATTATATCGCAAGAAAATTGTTGAACTTGAGCGGAGCGGGGGAAGCGCTTCGGGACGGCATCAAATCGATGATACCGGCGCTGATCATTTTGTCGATGGCGTGGACGATCGGAACGATCATCAAATCTTCGCCGTCGCACGGAGGACTCGGACTCGGCGTTTACCTTTCGGAAATCGTCGTCAAGCAGCGCTTTCCGCTTGAACTCATTCCCGTCATCGTCTTTGCGCTTTCAGCTCTCATTTCGTTTGCGACCGGTACGAGCTGGGGTACTTTCGGCATTATGATTCCGCTTGTCATGCCGATCGCGACGGGACTTGCGCAGGCGAAGGGATTGGATCAAGCATCTCTCGTGAACGCATGCATGATCTGTATCGCCGCCGTCGTCGGAGGCGCCGTGTTCGGCGATCACGCATCTCCCATTTCCGATACGACGATCCTTTCGTCCACGGGAGCGGGCTGTCCGCACCTCGAACACGTTGCGACCCAAATGCCCTACGCGGTTTTTATCGCGTTCTGTTCGGCGCTCGGATTTATCGCAGGCGGTTTTTCGATGAACATGATCGCGGCATGGCTTTCGTTCGCGCTCGTTCTCGTTATCGGCATCGTATTTTTGCCGAAAGCGATGAAATAGAGAGCGGATTGAAATCGATCGGCAAGGCTACCGATGCGCGATATGAGCATGGCGGAGTTTTTTGCGCATGCGCCGAATGTCGGCGCGTAGGGTACGTGCGGCATTCGAATCGCTTTAATAATTTTTGTTCGGTCTCTTTTTCCGTTTACGAGGTTTTTACGGCGCCGAGCACTTTTCCGATCGAATCACGGATGACGAGCGTTGCGATCGCATCGCCTCCCGTCGCGGTTTTATTGATGACGGCGAGTTTGTTTCCGCGGTAATAGTTTACGAGACTTGCCGCGGGGTAAACGACGAGAGATGTGCCGCCGATGATGAGCATGTCCGCGTCCCGTATCGCGCGGACGGCTCCTTCGATGCAGGCTCCGTCGAGACCTTCTTCGTAGAGCACGACATCGGGCTTAACGATGCCGCCGCACTTTGTACAGTGCGGTATGCCGTCGGGAGCGTTTGCGCTTTCGGCGATAAAATCGATATCGTAGGAAGCACCGCATTTCATACAGTAATTGCGCAGCGTGCTTCCGTGCAGTTCGAATACGTTTTTGCTTCCCGCCGCCTGATGCAGTCCGTCGATGTTTTGCGTGACGACGGCGCTGAGCTTTCCCGCCTTTTCGAGTTCCGCAAGTTTTTTGTGCGCCGCGTTCGGCTTTACGCCTTTGACGATGAGCTTTTCGCGGTAAAAGCGGTAAAACTCCGCGGGGTCCGCGTCGAAAAAACTCCTGCTGAGCATCTGCTCTGGAGGATATTTCCATTGTTGGTGATACAGTCCGTCCGTACTTCTGAAGTCGGGGATACCGCTTTCCGTCGAAACGCCCGCTCCTCCGAAAAATACGATAGAGCGGCTTTCGTCTATCATGCGCTGCAGTTTTGCAATCGCTTTATCGAAATCGTTCGTATTCATAGCTTAGAGTATACCGTATTTTGCAGTGCAATGTTATATGCTCTTGTCGAGGGGCACATGGCCGCATTCTTGACAGTACGGCCGAAATTTTGTTATAGTACATAAAACGAATATGGGGGTGTAGCTCACCTGGCTAGAGCGCTTGCATGGCATGCAAGAGGTAGTCGGTTCAAGTCCGATCATCTCCAAAAAAACAGAAGAGAGACGGCTATTTTACTGCGTATTAAATTTATTGAAAATTTGCAAAGAACCGACTATCGGAGTACGCGCCGAGCCGATGCGACCAATAGGCGGCAGGGATGCCGCCGGCAGCGTACGGAGGCGTCCTGAGGCAGGGGCGGGAAGCGCCTGAACGAAGGGGCGGTTCAAGTCCGATCATCTCCGAAAGTACGTGAAATTCTTACCGTCATACTTAGAAAATGGGATGTCATATTTTATGTTGATTTTTATGTCGCTTTCTGAAATCAGTTCATGGAAAGTCCTTTATGTTCATCAGAAATTACAAACTTTAAAAAGACTCTATTGAGCACCTTTCAAAACTGCAGTTTTGAAAGGCAACTTTGCCCTATTCTATCTTGGAGAACGGGTGAACAAAATTAATGTATTTGACATTATGGTGATTTTAGTGTATAGTTACAGATAAAGTTTAATGTGTATTTTGGAGATGATTAACAAGTATGACAAATAATAATACTTTGGTTCCGGGTTTTAATGATGAAAAAGACGATAGTTTGAAAATTTCTCTTGAAAAGATCGATGCGTTGAAAAGCGGATTGTGCATATATTTGAACGGTTATATCGATACGTATAATTCAAACTTTTTTCAAAAGAAAATTCAAAAAGTCGTCGATGCCGGATATATCAATTTGATTTTTAATTGTTCTTCGCTCAATTACGTTTCGTCGACGGGTATCGGCTCGTTTACCGCTTTTTTAAAATTGGTAAAGCCGAGAGGCGGCGATATCGTTCTGCTTAATATTCAGCCGAAAGTATCGGAAGTATTTCAGCTGCTCGGATTTTCTCAGTTTTTCAATATCAAAGATACGCTCGAAAATGCGCTTGCGTTTTTTAAAAACGGTCTGCCTGTCACGAGCAGCGTTTTTCCGAAAGTTTTCGCGTGTCCGGTGTGCACGAAGCGCCTCAGGGCCACGCGTGCGGGACGCTTCCGCTGTTCGGAATGCAAATCCATCCTTGCGATCGACGCGCAGGGGACGATCACACTCGGATAAGACTATGAGTCCGGCAGCTGATGCCGGTTTTTTTATTTGTGGATAATTTGTGGATAAGCCTGAGGAAAACCCGAAATATCGCACCGAACGGCGATGGATTTCCCTTCCGAGATGAAAAGACGGACAGCGGCTGTCGATAACTTTTCTAAATCATTATAATACAACAAATTATATGTTGCTTTGCGCTGTCGGTTATGTGTCGGATTACAGAGAGATAGGGCGGCAGCTCTTTGCGGGCTTTCGCCGTGTGGATAAGTTGTGGAAATCCTGTGTATCGACCTGTGGAGAAGTGCCCATATATCGAAATAAGCGCTTTATGCCGATAATCAGAAAAGGTCGAATGTCGACTTTGGAAAGTATGATCTGATAAAGTTGTGCTTTCGGAGGCGATATTTGCGGAACAGGCGGAAACAGTATGACTGAATCGGTAAAAAAATCGTTTTTGCTCATTCCCGCATATATAGGGATCGCGGTCTGTTGCATCGTTGTCGGCGAACTCGTCTACATGGTATATTTCAATACGGCTCATCTCGTCGCCGGCCGCGCGATCGAATTGTTCAACGCGTATGCGCTTGCACGCGGTTTTTTTGTCGTCGTGCCGGTCGTCATCGTTTTGTCGCCGCTGTTTTTAAGCTTATACCGTATCCGCCATTCGGGAGGAGGATTTTTGCCCGTCGCCGTCTACATCCTTTTGTGTGCGGTGACGTGGATCGTTTTTTTTCCGCTCTTTATCGAATTCAAACGAAAGGCCGAGCGATCGTTGCCCCCCGCTGCGAAAAGTACGCTCACGGCCGGATATTTCCGTCCCTATGCCGGAGAGATCGTCTATCTGCCGCACGATGTCTCATCTTGCGAAAGCAGCGCCGTCGTACTCAAAAGAGCGGGCGATGAAAACGCGGTGATTCTTACGCAGATCGATATAAACGCTATGGAAGCGGAAAGCGCGCCGTTCGACGACGTTCTCATCCGTGAAACGGTGCCGGTCTTTCCCGCATGGATCGTAAGCGGTATGGATATGATCGAGCTGCACGCGGAGCTGGCGTGGAAAAGCGGGCATTTTGCGTGGATCGGTTTTTTATCGTTTGCGCTTGCGCTCTGTTCGACGTATGCCGTTTCGTTTTGCAGCGATTGGCGTCTCGTCGGTATTTTGTACCTCCTGATAATGGACGGCGGCGTGCTGTCGTTCAACCTTTTGTATTATTCGGAATATTTCAAAGCCTTGCGGGAAGCGGGTCCTTTGCAGGCACAAGCGCTTCCGTTTTTTGCGCGATCGGGCGATCCTCTGCTCATCTGCATCAATGTAATCATCGCGATCTTGTGCATAACGGTCGGGTGCCTCGCTGCAGCCGTCCGCGCAAAGCGCCTTGCGAGGACGAGGTAAGCGCTTATGAAACGCGTGCTGCAGATTTTGATCGGCTACCTTCTCTTTTGTTTTTGCGTGTGTATGGCGTTTCGATTTTTTACAGGAACGCTGCCGCCTCTCATCGCAAAAGAACAAACGCTCTACAGACTTTACAGCGGACTCGAACTTTTTTGCCGCATCCTTCCCGCCCTCTCCGTGACGGGCTTTGTCATCGGCTACGCCGTTTCGTTCGGACGAAACCCCTCCGGCAGCGAACGGCGATTTTCCCAAGCGATGTTCCGCCGCTATAGAGGTGTCGTCGTCACATCCCTCGTGCTGTCCCTCGTGTTGACTGCGGCATTGGAAATCGGAACACCGATCTTGTCCGCCAAGCAAAAACAGCTCGAGCGGATGCCCTTCCTCGTGCAGGAATACGTCCGCGTCGGACGGCAGGTCGAACAGGCGGGCAGGGGAGCGCTTGCGTACCGTTACGCGGAGCTTGCGCTCAAAATCGATCCCGCTTCTCCGGAAGCGCTCGCTCTCTCCCGCGATACCGAAATCGCTTCCCGCGAAGCGCACGATGCCGCGCATCCTGCCCCCCCGCAGACAGCGGGCCGACCCGTGAGTGAAGAAGGCTATACGGTGCGGGAACTTCGCGCGCTCGCCGAAAAAGCGTACGCCGAAAAAAAATACTTCGATGCGCACTACTGGGCGCAAAGCGCCGTATCGATTACGACGCCGCGCGATACGAATTACACGGAGCTGCAGCGCATAGCCGCGGATGCATGGAATGCGCTTTCCTCTTCGGACTTACCCGCCGCGACCGACGAGCAAAAAATCTATGCACGAAAACTTTCCGGCTATGCGGCGCTCGCCGAAGGCGACGATCTCAAAGCGTATTATATATTCCGTACGCTTTCCCTCGAATCGCGCGAAAATGCGAACGATCCCGATGTCGCGCGCTACCTTGCGATCGCACATGCACGGCTCGACGCCGAGTATTTTTTTATCGACGAGATAATCGATGCCAAGGAATTCGAAACGGCGGGCGATGTGCATTTTTCGCTAAAAAAAGACGACGGCTCGACATCGATCGTTTACATCGAAGGTATCACTCCGGTAAAAGGATCCGGAGGTATCGTGCAATATCTTCGCGCGCTTTCTGTTTTTTCGATCGATGCGGACGGAACGTACACGGGGAGCCTATACGTACCCTATGCGAAAATGCGCCAAGTCTCTTCCGCCGATTTCGATGCGGAGACGAAGCGCTCGCTCGGCATACCCGCATCCTCTCGATTCGTTCCGTACATCCTGCTCCGATCGGTCGACAGAGATACCGAAGGAGTGACGGTTGAGCCGCGCTACCGCTCTGCTGCTTCCGACAAAAAAGACGGGGGCGATCAAATCGTATTGCCGTTATCATACGGAGATTTTTTGCTGCTCACGGAAGTTTCACGCGGTGCCGAATACATGAATATGATTTCGCTCTTTCGCTTTGTCGGAAACGGTCGCCGCTTCGGTTATTCCGACGAAGTGTTCGGGCAAGTGCTTTTGAACCGTATACTGTATCCGCTGTTTATGTTGATCCTTTTTATCTGGTTTGCGGCTTTTGCGTGGAATTACAGGATCGGCGAAACGGTTCTGTTTAAAACATCGTGGATATTCGCATTTCCGTTTTTTTCCGTACTCGCCCACGTTTTGTACGGCGCGCTCGAGCGGCTCTTTAAAATTATCAATTACGTATTCATCGGCATTGCAGGCGAGTGCTGCCTTCCGCTCGGAGCGGGCGTATATGCCGTCATATTGATAATCGTGTCTCTCGTGTTTTTGGCGCGCAGCGAGGGATAGACGCGGTGAAGCCGATACGATTATCATATTGACTAAGCGATAAAAAATAAGATACAATAAGCTTCCCCGTATTGTAAAACGACGGCTGCTCACCGTCGTTTTGTGTTCGACGGCGCGATGCATCGTTATCGGACACGCATATTTTTATTTTGTAGGATTTTATTATGGATACGATTTTTGTAAAAGCGCAGGATATAAAACGCGCATGGTACGTGATCGACGCTGCGGGTAAGCCGCTCGGTCGCGTTGCCGCAAAAGCCGCCTCACTCGCGCGCGGCAAACACAAGGCCTCGTATGCGCCGAATCAGAATACGGGCGATTACGTCGTCATCATCAACGCCGACAAAGTTGCCGTTTCCGGCGGAAAAGAGCAAAAGAAAATGTACTACAACTATACCGGTTTTGTCGGCAACCTCAAACACTTTACGTTTGAAAAACTGCTTGCCCGCCATCCGGCCGAACCGCTCGAACGCGCCATCAAAGGTATGCTTCCGCACAACCGGCTCGGCCGCGTGCTCTTCGAAAATGTAAAAGTATATGCAGGCGCGGAGCATCCGCATAAAGCGCAGAATCCTCAGCCGCTTGAAGTTTGATTAGGAGTTTCAGTATGGTAAAAAATTTGGCAATCGGTACGGGTAGAAGAAAGACTGCGGTCGCGCGTGTTTTCGTGCGTGACGGCTCGGGCAAAATCGTCATCAACGGAAAAGAGCCTAAGGATTATTTTATCACCGACGAACAGGTGCAGATCGTCCGTCGGCCGCTGCTCGTCACGTCGAACGACAACAAATACGATATACTCATCACCGTTCAGGGCGGCGGTATGAACGGACAGGCTGCGGCTTGTCTTCACGGCATTTCGCGCGCCCTCGTTCAAATCGATCAGGATTCCCGCACTGCGCTTAAAGCGAACGGCTACCTGACGCGCGATTCCCGTATGCCGGAACGCAAAAAATACGGTCAGCGCGGTGCACGCAGAAGATTCCAGTTCAGCAAGCGTTAAGCTGTGGTCGTTTCGGAAACGAAGCAGGTGTCCTCCGGTTGTATAAAAATCACGACCGAAGAAGGGCCTGCTTTTTTTATACGCAAAGCGTATTTGATACACGTTGCCCCCGAAGCGATTTCAAGCGGCAGTGTCTTTTCCGGTGAAGATGAAGAGGACATCATCGATGCGGGATTCTGTTATGCCGCGGAATCGAAAGCGCTTTCGTATTTGGCGAGGGCGGAACAGTCGCGCTTTAATTTGACGCGGAAACTCGGGGCAAAAGGTATCGAAAAGCGCCACATCGAAAAGGTGCTCGATTACCTCGAACGCGAAGGCTCTCTTTCCGATGCGCGCTTTGCACGCGCATGGCTGGATACGCGGAAAATCAATCACTTGGAAGGACGGTCGCGCCTTGCTTTGGAGCTCGCTTTTCGCGGTATAGCGCGGGAAGTCGCCGATGCGGCGCTCGACGAATTCTTTTCGGAAAATTCCGAAGACGAGAGCTGCAAAAAAGCGCTCGAAAAATGCAGGCGCCGCCGTATGCGGGAAGATAAGATTATCAATTATTTATTGCGTCACGGCTTTTCGCAAAAAACGATACGGGCGGCTGCGGACGAGAGCGAGCTTTGACGGGACGCCGCGCGGTGCGTCCCGTATTCATTTTAAACGCCGAGTTCTTCGAAGCGATAGGATTCGCTTTCAGTGTCGAACGTGTAATTGTATGACTTGCCCGTCTGTACTGTGATTTCCTGTTTACTCGGAGCATACGTCGTCGTAACGCTTCGGTAGAAAAAGCCGGGGCGCGTTTTTGAAAATGACGATTCGACGATATGCGTTCCCGGCGCGACAAAAAATCCGTTTATCATTTTTTCCGTAAAGAAAATCGGTTTTTCGCCGTCGACGGATATGATCTGTATCCGGTGCATAAGTTTTTTTATAATCGAATTGTTTTTTCCGATGTATACTTTCGCCGCATCAGGATGTGCTTCGAGCCAGTTCTGCTTTCTTCGGCTGTCGCCTTTGAGCCTGAAAAACATATACGCCGCATAGACGATGATCCCGATCGGGATAATGATAAAATAATATACGTGACCGATATTATTTGCATTGGAAAGAGCGCTGTCCATAATATTCTCCTTGGTATTAATAAATTTCGGTTTTTTAAACTCGAAATATTCCTGCCGTCCTGTATTCGGAGCGGTTATTTGTTTTGACTTTCCGTGATAGTGGTCAGTTTGGTGACGGGGTCGCCGTCGATACCCAAATCGCTTAACAATTTTTCGAACTGAGCGATACCGATAAGTTCGCAGTTTACGGTCGTCTCGTTTTCTCCCTGCCGCGTCAGGTAGAGCGTACATTCCGTTTCACCGTATCCGCCTCAAAAAATTATGTAGGGGTGATAATATGATTAGTTTTATCCTTTTGTCAATCGCTTTTTCAATATGTATCGGTTTGAGATTGTCAATTATCTTCTGGACAAAAATATGCGGAAAACATATAATATTTGCGCATAAAAATGCGTTTCGGCGTATGATTTTGGCAGAGCTATTATTTAGGAGGCATATATGAAAGTATCGGACAATCGCGTTTTGTCGAAAATTGCGATTTTATCTGTGTGTGCGGCTATGATGCTCGCTGTGGGCTGCGGCAGCGGCACGAAAGTCAAATGGGACTACCAAGCGGACGTCGTCATCATCGGAGCCGGCGGCGCGGGTTTGCCCGCGGGACTCAAAGCGATCGAAGACGGCGCATCCGTTTTGTTCGTTGAAACGAACTGGGATGTCGGCGGACACGCGGCGGTGAGCGAAGGCCAGCTTCACTCGGGCGGCAGCACGGTTTCTCAAAAAGAATGGGCTATCGAAGATTCGGCCGACCTGTACTACTACGATCATACCAGAGGTCAAGCGGTCGATTCGCGCTTTAACGAATTTTCCCAAGTGCGTTCCGTTGCGAACAGCATGGCAAAAGCATACGACTTTATCTTAAAGAACGGCGTTAAAGTATTGGAAATCGAACCGATGGTTCGCAACTACTATCGCGACGGCGGATCGGATCCGGACAGCGTCGGACGCATGACGTACTCCGACAGCGGCGAATGGAAAAACGAATACACCGGCACGACGGCTGCAGGCGTTGCGGTCACCCGCCCGCTTGAAAAATCGGTTCGCGAAAAAGGTGCGAAATTCCTTTTGAACTATCACATGGACAAAATCTACCGCGAAAACGGTCAGTCGGGAAAAGTGCTCGGCGTGCAGGCTCACTATACGCCCCACGTTCTTCCGGGCGAAAGCACCCCTCTTACAAGCCTTATGACCGACGGCAATATCGCAAGCACGAAAGAAACGCTGAACATCAAAGCGAACAAAGCCGTTATCATCGCAACGGGCGGTTCGACCGGCAACGTGCAATTCCGCACGATGTTCGACCCGCGCCTCGGCCCCGAATACGACGGACTGGGCGGTATGCCCTTCTCCGATCAGGATGCGTCCGGCGAAATCGCCGCAATGGAAATAGGGGCCGCTCTTATGTCGCTTTCGTCCTATCAAATGACCGAAGGCGGCGCGCAGATGAAAGCTCCGAACCGCATCGGCTGCCAGTACGGCTACGGCCGCGGCTTTATGAGAGACAGCAAGATTTGGAAGCTTTCGAGAGCGACCGGTATTGAAATGGATCTCAACAGCATGATCGTGGTAAATATGCTCGGTCAGCGCTTTGCGAACGAAGACGATTACCGCGGAGTATTCCCCGGCCCCGAATATCAGCGCTTTTTTAACAGCGCCGCATCGAGCGTATTTATCGACGCGGATGGTGACGGAAATGCCGAATGCTACGGCGGTCCGGTATGGGCGATCGTAGACGATGCGGCCGCAAAACGTAACGACTGGGTCATGGAACAGGGCGTTCTCGACTTCGACGGCGGCTATGCGTTCAAAGCGGACACGCTTGAAGAACTCGCACAAAAAGTCGTCAACAAATACTACGAAAACATCAAGATGGATCCCAAAACCCTCGTCGACACGGTCAACCGCTACAATTCGTTTGTCGCGGCCGGAAAAGACAGCGATTGGGGAAAAACCACGCTTCAAAACCAAATCAAAACCGGACCTTTCTACGCGCTGTGGGCTGTATCGAACATCCACGATACGCTTGCAGGTTTGCGCGTTGACGACAAAATGCAGGTTGTCGATTTGCACGGAAAACTCATTCCGAATCTCTTCTGCGCGGGCGAATCCGCCGGCGGTATGAGAGTGCACGGACTCGGTCGCGTTATCACGGCGGGCTATATCGCCGGCCGCTCGGCCGCTTCCGTCGATAAAGACGGATTTGCGACGGCGAGTACGGCTCTCGATCCCGCATTTGCAGGAGCCGAAACGAACTACAAGACGAAGACCGACAAAGCTTCGTACTTTTCGCTCCGCGGTTCCACGCGCGCAACGAAAACGCAGTCCGAAAAAGAAGCCGAATTGAAGGCGATCGCAGCCGGTCAAAAAACGACTGCAGCATCCGGCTCCATCTTCAACTATACGAGCATGTCGGGAGCCGCGAACAACACCTTTACGGGCGCATCCGACAAGGGTATGGGCGGAACGGTTCGCGTACAGATCACCGTTAAGGGCGGCAAGATGACGGACATCAAAGTGATCAAACACTCAGAAACGCCCGGCATCGGCCCCGAAGCGATCGCGAAGTTGACCGAGCAGGCGCTCCAAAAACAGAGCGCGAACCTCGATACGGTTTCCGGCGCGACGATGACGTCGACCGCTTTCAAAGAAGCGCTCGCGACGGCTATGAAAAAAGCCGGTTTAATAAAATAAATTTTTAAACATTGACTTTACGGCCGCATATCGTGCGGCGCAAACGATATACGGCGGTTCCGATTCGTTCGGCCGCCGTATTTTTTTATACGAAACGGTTGGAAGATATCAGGTTTTGAAAAAATCGTGTAGAAAACACGACATTGAATCCGATATGAACATACCCCGACGCGAGAGTGTCGGGGTATCGTGTTTGAAGCGGATTGCGATTTCAGCGGATGCAGCTGCAGGCGACAAAATGATTCGGTGCGATTTCTTTGAGCTCCGGATTTTTTGTGCGGCAAAGCTCTTCGTCGCATTCGTCGCAGCGTTTTAAAAACCGGCATTCGTCGGGCAAGTTGACGGGACTCGTAACTTCCCCGCGGATCAAACGGCGCTGCACTCTTTCTTTCGTCACTTTCGGAATCGGGATGGCGGAGAGGAGGGCTTTTGTGTACGGATGCGTCGGGGATGCGAATATATCGTCCGACGAAGCCTTTTCCACGAGCTGTCCCAAATACATGACGGCGATATCGTCCGAAAAATATTTGACGACGGCGAGATTGTGCGTGATGAAAATATACGTCAGTCCCAAATCTTTCTGCAGTTTTTTCAAAAGATTCAAAATCTGCGCCTGAATGGAAACGTCGAGCGCGCTCACCGGCTCGTCGCAGATGATGAGCTTCGGCTTTACCGCAAGGGCGCGCGCGATTCCGATACGCTGACGCCTGCCGCCGTCGAGTTCGTGCGGATAACTGTTCATAAGGCGGCTCGCCAAACCGACGGTTTCCATAAGCTCAAGGGTGCGCTCTTCGATAGCAGCTTTGCCTCGTATGAGTTTGTGTTCGATGATCGGTTCGGCGATGAGCTGCGAAACCGTCTGGCGCGGGTCGAGGCTTGAAAACGGATCCTGAAAAATCATCTGCATCCGCGTGCGCAGGGGGCGCATTTTACGGCGGCTGTATTTCGTAATATCTTCTCCGTCGAAGATGATTTTGCCGCCGCTCGGTTCGATGAGTTTCAAAATGACGCGGCCGGTTGTGGATTTTCCGCAGCCGGACTCTCCTACGATGCCGAGCGTTTTTCCTTCTTCGAGTTTGAAATTGACTCCGTCGACCGCGTGGAGCTGACCTGAGGGAGTCGCAAAGTATTTTGTAAGATTTTGCACTTCGAGCAATGTTTTTGCCATTATTTTGTCCCCCGCAATTTGAATCCGGCTCTGTCATACGCCGTACAGGCTACGTAATGCGTTCCGTGAATACATCGCATACCGGGAACGGCTGCGGAACAGCTTTCCGTCGCATACGGACAGCGCGGAGAAAAAGCGCAGCCCGCAGGGAGATTCGTCGGATCGGGCATCATGCCTTTAATCGGCACGAGCTCTTCGCCCCGCTGCTTTAAGTTCGGAAGCGAATCGAATAAGCCTTCGGTATACGGATGTGCGGTTTCATTGAAGATTTCCCATGCGCTGCCCGTTTCAACGATGCGCCCCGCATACATGACCGCAACGTTATCGCAGATTTCCGCAACGACACCCAAATCGTGGGTGATCAAAACCATGGACATGCCGAGTTTTCGGATCAGGTCGCGGATCAATTCCAAAACCTGCGCTTGAATGGTGACGTCAAGGGCAGTCGTCGGTTCGTCGGCGAGGAGCAGCTGAGGATTGCACGCGAGCGCTATGGCGATGATCACGCGTTGCTTCATGCCGCCCGAAAATTGATGCGGATAATCGTATGCGCGCGATTCGGCGATCCCCACGAGCTTCAGCATTTCTTTCGCTTTTTCAAACGCCGCTTTTTTATTGATTTTTTCATGCAGCATATACACTTGCGCAATCTGTTCGCCTACGGTCATGACGGGATTCAATGCCGTCATCGGATCCTGGAAGATCATGGCGACGTCGGTGCCGCGCATCTTTTCCAGTTCTTCCTGTTTCATCGCAAGAACGTCTTTGCCGTTGATGCTCACGGAACCGCTCACGATTTTTCCCGGAGGAGTCGGAATGAGGCGGAGTATGGAAAGCGCGGTCGTCGTTTTTCCCGCACCCGTTTCGCCGACGAGTCCGAGCGTTTGCTTTTTTTCCAATGAAAAGCTCAGCCCGTTTACCGCTTCGACGCAGCCGTCGTCGGTTTCATAATGTACAATAAGATCTTTTACTTCAAGAACAGTTTCGGACATAGTTTACACTCGTATTATTTTTTCATTTTCGGATCAAGCGCATCGCGCAAGCCGTCGCCCAAAAGATTCAACGCCAAAACGGTAAGCATTATCGCGATGCCCGGCGTTACGCACATATAACCTGCAACCCGCACGTATTTCCGCCCTTCGGAAAGCATCGCACCCCATTCGGGCGCGGGAGACGGTACTCCGATTCCGAGAAACGAAAGCGAAGATGCCGCGATGATCGTCGTGCCGATGAGCAAAGTTACCTGAACGATTATCGGCGAAAGGCAATTCGGAAGAATGTGCTTGATAATTATTTTCCACGTCGGAAGACCGAGTTCGTAAGCGGCTTCGACATACTGCTGGTCGCGGATCGTCATGACGGCTGCCCGTGCGATTCGCGTAAAGCTCGTCGCACACGTAAAACACAGCGCGATCAAAAGATTTACCGTACTCGTTCCGAGCAGCGACACGATGACGACGGCGATCATGATATTCGGAATCGAATAAAAAACGTCGACGATGCGCATGATGATCTGATCGATCATACCGCCGTAAAAACCCGCGACGGCTCCGAGCGTAATTCCGATAACGAGTCCTATGGAGACGGCTCCGACACCGATCATAAGAGAATAGCGAGCGCCGTAGAGAATGCGCGCAAAGATGTCTCTTCCCAAATTGTCGGTACCGAACCAGTGCTGCATCGACGGTTTTTGGAGGGCATTGTTGACGTTGATGGCGATGATGTCGTTGTCGTAATCGTAGATATAACCTGCGGCAAAGGAAACCGCGACGAGGGTGATCAAAAATATCATTCCGATGACGGCGCCTTTGTTTTTCAAAAGGCGATGCCATGTCTGCTGTAAAAGCGAGCGGCTTTTTACCGTTTCCTTTTTTTTATTGATTGACATGTTGTTATCCCTTTTTAGCGTACTGAGCTTTGATGCGCGGATCGAAAAAAGCGTAGATAAGATCGATGACGAGGTTCACTACGACCATGAGTACGCACGACATGATGATCGCGCCGGTGACCATCGGCGTGTCGCGCTTGGAAATGGAATCCACGATCAAGCGGCCTATACCCGGCCATGAGAATACCGTTTCCGCAAGAACGGAACCGGTGAGCGCATTTGAAAGCTGCATACCGATAACCGTGATGATCGGGATGAGTGCGTTGCGTAAGCCGTGCTGAAAGATGACGTTTTTTTCACCGGCGCCTTTTGCGCGGGCGGTCGTCATATAATCCTGGCGGATAACGTCGAGCATGGCGCTTCTCGTCGTTCTGGTAATGAGTGCGGCAAAGCCCAAACCGACGGTGACGGCCGGCAGTACGAGCGTATTGAGTCCGCCTTTACCTCCGGAAGGAAACCATTGCAGACGGACGGAAAACAAAAGGATGAGCATGAGCGCGAGCCAAAAATTCGGCATCGAAACGCCGAATAAAGCGAAGACCATGCCTCCGGTGTCTTTCCACGTGTTTTGATGAATGGCGGTATAAATCCCCAGAGGAACGGCGAGCAGCGTTGCGATTAAAACCGCGGAAAAGGCGAGTTGAAGCGTATTCGGCAAGCGCTCCATATACGTTTTGAATACGTCTTTTTTCGTAACGTAGCTCTTTCCCAAATCCCCTTTGCATATACCGAGCATATATTTCCCGTAGCGGACGATAAGCGGATCTTTTAAGCCGAGCTCCATCCGGATCTGATCGAGCTGCGCTTCGGTTGCGTTTTCGGGAGCGATCGTAAGCGCGGGATCTCCGCCCGTCATATTCATGGCAAAGTAAATGATAAAAGAAGTTGCCAAAATTGCGGGAAACATGAGGAGAATTCTTTTTATGATATATTTCAGCATTCTAAAATACTCCGTCTGTATTGATAAGAATGACGACACCCGCGGACTTTTGCCGGAGGTGTCGTCTGAAAGCGGTAATGAAAATTATTGTTTTATATAAGCGTTAAACCATTCGTGGTCGCCGCCTGAGCGGAAGAAGGGCATAACAAGATTTTTATTGTAGGCAATGACGAGGTTTGCAATATAGAGCGGAACCTGCGGACATGCATTGACGAGATAGGTTTGCAGCTCTTTGCTGTCGGCCGCTCTCTGATCGGCGTCTTTGTCTTTGAGCACTTTATCGACGAGAACGTCCGCCGCTTTGTCCGAATAGTGATGGAAGTTCGAGCCGCTTCCGGTATAGAAGAGATCGCGGTATACGCAGTCCGGGCGGATCGTTTCGTTCCATCTCCACAAGAACATATCCTGCGTTCCGGCTTTGCACGTCGCTTTGAGCGTCGCATCTTCCATCGTTTTGATTTCCGCGTTTATGCCGATCACTTTCAGATTGTACTGGATGACTTGCGCAATCGCCATATACGGCGAAGAGTTCGCGATCGTAAGCGTCGTATCGAAACCGCCGGCAAAACCCGCTTCCGCAAGCAGTTTTTTCGCGCGCTCCACATCGTAGCCGAAGCCCGGCATATCGTCGTAAAATCCCCACAGTCCGCGGTTCAGTATGGTCGTCTGCGGCGTTCCTTTGCCTTTGACCGCCGCCTGCATGACGGATTCGCGGTCGATTGCGCACGCGATCGCCTGGCGCAGTTTTTGATTATCGAAAGGCTTTTTGGAGCAGTTGACGCCGAAATAGAACAGACGAGTGCCGGCCTGTTCGTGGACGGTGATGTTCGGCGATCCTTTGAGAATGTCGAGTTCGTTGATGGGCGGATCGATGCACACGTCGATTTCACCGTTTTGCAGCGCGATGATGCGGCTTGAAGATTCGAGCAGCGGTCTGAACGTGATGCGTTCTGCGATTCCGGGATTGTCGCCCCAGTATTTTTCATTTTTGACGAAGGTCGAATATTCGCCTTCCACCCATTTATCGAATATATATTGTCCGGAACCGATGAGCCACGGTTCTTTCATGCCGCTGTCGTAGGCGGCTTTCGATTGGATGCCGAACGGGATAAACGTGAGATTCATAAGATAGTCGTTCGAATAGTCGCTCATGTTCATGCGCACGGTGTAGTCGTCGATGACATCCGTCGAAGTGAGTCCCGTAAGATTCGATCCGACGGGATTGGTGAGCGCCATGTCGTACGTGAACTTGACATCCTTTGCCGTCAGCGGCGTGCCGTCCGAAAAACAGGCGTTGTGAACGAGAGCGATTTCGATCGTATGATCGTCGATCCATTTTGCTTCGGTTGCGAGGCAGGGGATGCGGCGGTTTTGTTCGTCGAGTTGAAAAAGTCCCTGATGCGTCAATTTCAGACAGATATTGTTGATTTGATCGGCCTGCTTTTGAAGATTGAGATTGTTGATATCGACTGCCGAACCGATGATCAGCTCTTCCTTATGACCTGAGCCTGCAGTTTCCGAGCCCTTTTTTGCGCTCGGCTTTCCGCAGGAAGCCAAAAAAAGCGACGCAAATAGAATAAAACCGACAATCCTTTTCATGTGTGATCCTCCAATTTTTTACACATAGGTATAGATTTGATAAGCGCTATGGTCGTTTGATAACGAATAGTATCTATCGGCTGAGAGCGTTTATAAAATATAATGATACCACATCAATATTTATTTGTCAAAAAAAATTATAATAAAATTAGAATATATTCATTTTCAAAAAATCAATCTTTTCCGAATACCTTTTCTTTTAATTTTTGTGCGGTGGGAGTTGCTGCAAGCCCCCCGAGCGATGTCTCGCGCAGAGAAGAGGGCAGGGCTTCTCCGACTTGGCGCATCGCAAAAATGCATTCGTCGGCCGGGATTTCCGATGCGATGCCGGCGAGGGCCATATCGGCGGCGGAAAATGCGATCATGAGTCCGGCCGCATTGCGTTTGATGCACGGAATTTCGACGAGGCCCGCTACCGGATCGCACACGAGACCGAGCTGATTGGAAATGGCAATGCCGCACGCATCGGCGCATTGTGAAGGCATGCCGCGCTGCAACTCGACAAGGGCTGCGGCTGCGATCGCGGCGGCGCTTCCGCATTCCGCCTGACAGCCGCCTTCGGCGCCGGCGATGTTCGCTTCGTTCGCTATGACCATGCCGAAAGCGCCTGCGGTAAAAAGCGACATGACGACGGCGCGGCGGTCGATTTTTTTATCTTCATACATGGAAATCAAGCAGCCCGGAAGGATGCCGCAGCTGCCGGCGGTGGGAGACGCGACGATTTTACCCATAGAGGCGTTGCAGCCTGAAACCGCCAAAGCCCGGCTCAGAGCGCGCGTCATAAACGAACCGCACAGCCCGCCGCCTGAAACTTCGGCATAGTGCAGCATTTTATAGCCTTCGCCGCCGGTCAAGCCCGACATCGATTTTTGATTTTTTTCCTGTCCGTATTGTACGGCTTCGATCATCACTTGAAAGCTCTGATCCATTTTTTCATACAATGCTTCGGGAGTGCTTTCCATGTCCGCAGCCTGATCGGCGATGACGATTTCGCTTATCGTTTTGTTTTGCGCCTGTGCGGCTTCCGTCAATTCTGAAATCGATTTATATGCCAACATAGTTTAAATCGCCTTTATCAATAAAATGTGTATCACATTCGGAATGTGTTTGATATCTTCCGTGAGGCCGTCCGGGATCTGTCCGTCGACTTCGATCGTCATGAGAGCAGGCCCGCCTTTGAAAGACCGCGTCAGTTTAAAGTTGCCGATATTCATCGTTTTGTATTCTTCGAACATGAGATTCGTAACGGCGGCGACCAGTCCCGGCTTGTCGTAATGCAAAACCAAAAGCGTATTATTTTCGCCTGAAAAATCGACTTTCATATCGTTTATCCGCGTTATGCGGATATTACCGCCACCGATACTCGATCCCTGCACGATAATTTTTTTTCCGTCTTTTGCGGTTATGGAAATGCGTGCCGTATTCGGATGCGTGTCGGGTATGTCGATAGGAACGATTTCGTAGCGGATGTGTTTCCGCTCGGCGATCGCAAACGCGTCTCTGATTTCCGGAGAATCGCTGTCAAAACCCATGATCCCCGCAAGCAGCGCTCTGTCCGTGCCGTGCCCCGCATAGGTTTTCGCGAAGGAGCCGGAAAGTTCGACGGTGATTTCCGCCGGGTCGGCACCTTCGAGGATTTTATGTGCGACGCGCCCGATGCGCACCGCTCCGGCTGTATGCGAACTTGACGGCCCTATCATTACAGGCCCGATGATATGAAAGACGTTCATAGTTGTACCGAATCGGAATACTAGCATTACGGAACATTAAAATCAATTACAGGGGAACTTCATCCACGGAAATCAATTTTTACCTAAAAAGGTCGAATGTCAAAAGGGTACCTTATATATCGCCCGTAAAGTAACAAAATTTTGCAAAAATCCGTCATCTTTTGTCGTAAAAAACTCCGAAAATGAAAAATTTCCGCGATATATAGCATGTACGCTGCGTGCAAAAAAGCGTTTGCCGGCCGGCACTATACGCTTGGGCACCTCAAGAAAATCGACCGAGTTTTCAAGAAGTGCCCGCTTGATTTTGAAACGGGAGATACGGTTTGAGATCGGTATGACAGGAGGAATGATAAAAAGCACCGTCTGAAATATCGCCGTCGCTTTTTATCTCGAGTTTGCGCGGATGTTTGCAGAAAACGTGTATATACATCGTTTTGATAAAAATTATATGAATACAATACACTTTATTTTGCAAACTCGATTATTTAACATGTGCGCCGCTTGAAACTTCGCGCTTACGCGCTCGTTGCGAGGCTCGCGCACGGCTAAAAACTTTTTCGGAAGTTGCAACTTCCTGCAAAAGTTTTTATGGGAGTTTTTTATGAATCAATTAAATTCGATCATTCTCGAAGGGAACATCACGCGCGATGTCGTATTTAAAGAAACGCCGCACGGATGCAAAGTGTGTACGATCCCGCTCGCGGTAAATCGCTGGTACAAAAGCGGCGACGGCAGGGGTGTCGAAGAAGTTTCATATTTCGATGTTGAAGCGTTCGGTAAGATGGCCGAATACTGCGAAAAACGCGTTACAAAAGGAAGAGGGCTGCGCGTCGTCGGCAGGCTGAAGCAGAGCCGCTGGAAAGGAGCGGACGGAAAGAATGTGAGCCGCGTAACGATCATAGCGGAACATATCGAATTCAAACCGCAAGTCGGAAGAAGGGGCGATTCGGATGCGGAGCTTGCAGGTATAGCGGAAGCGACCGCGGCGTCGGCGGAAGAATTCGATCGCATGGATGCCGAAGAAGCCGTGTTCTGAAAAAACAAAAACCGCGTTCCCGGTCGGGTCGATCGGCTCGCGCTTATTTTTTTGTTCGGGGGCGGGTTTCCGCTCCCCGCGATTTTTGTTCCTCGACGCGTTTCGGCGAATTAAAGCCTCCGGACGAATAAAATCCCTCTTTCCAATTAAAGCGGTACGCACCATTGAGCGGGATTTTTTTTACAAGCGAATTCATCACTTCTCGCAGCTGGGGTTTTGTCACCTTTGTCTTCGAAAAGTCGATTAAAATGCGCTTGATGCCGTCGCCGTAGAGGAGATCGCATTTATCCGTCACCGAAAACGCGGTTTCCGGCATGACGAACGAACCGTCCGGCGTCGAATTGACTTTAAACGAAGCGCCCTCTTTATCGGTAAAATACGTAAAATCGTATGAGGGCGGCAGTTTGAATCGCAGGCGGAAAAGCGCGGGATATGCGAACACGGGCACGAGGATGCGGGAGCGGACGGAAGGCGAAAACGTCGCCAAAAGATTTTTGCGCGAATTCTCATAAGGCATAACGAAGGCACCGATGTTTTGATTTTCGAGCCACGAAACCGCCCAACGGTTGAACGTGTAGAGGTAGGGACCGGTGATGACGTTGACGCCTTTTTTGCCTTTAAGCAGCGCGATATGAGCGACATTGTTTACGATAAACGTCGTAAAGCCGTCAGCGATGAGCGCATCGAGCGTTTGCCGCAAGGAGTTTTCGGTTTCGGGCGGACAAAAGGGATCGAGGGAAATGATGAGCTGCTTTTTGGAAAGCGGCAGCACCGTTTTGTGATTTACAAGATCGTAAGATGTTTCGCCGTTCAGTTCGATAACGACGCGCACGGGATGAGATGATTGGACGACGAACACATCCGCTATGGACGATACCTGTACGTATAAGCCTTCGGGAAAAAACTGCAGATCGTTTTTGCCTATGGGCGTCAAATCGAGTACGGGAAGCTGTTCGTCTCCCGGCTGCCTCCGATACTGCGACACATCGCGCGCGAGGACGCGAGTGTAGCGCTTCGATGCGGCTTTCATCTGCAAGAGGTATACGCTGTCGCCGACTTTAAATCCGCCGGGTACGTCTATCCATCGAGTGCCGTCTTCAGCCGTTTCCGCGTTGTGCACTTTGCGGCTTACGCGGCCGGAATCGTCCCTGCGGTGCAGGCGGATCGAGTCTCCGGGATCGGGATCGTAGGAGCCGCCTTTTAAGCGCGCCATCTGCACGCGAAGCTGTTCCGGAGGAGTATCGGGTGCGGCGTTTTTCTTTTCCGCTTCGACGAGGGCGGCGGGAGCGGGTTTCAGCGCAGCGATTGTACCGAGGCAGATGCCCGTACCGCCCGCCTGATCGGGGTTCAATATTTCCTCGCCCGCCTTTTCGATGCCTTCGGCTTGCGTTTTAAAATTATACCAATACGACGATTTCGACCGGGCAAAATCTGATGCGAGCATGCGCTTCGCCGTTATGACCGCGCCTTTTTTATCTTCCTTCCAGTGATCCATAACATAGCGGTAAGCGGCGACGACGGTACCGACATATTCCGCGCTTTTCATGCGCCCTTCGATTTTAAATGAAGCGACGCCCGCCTCTTCGAGGTCGGGGATTTGAGAGACGAGTTCAAGATCGCACGGCGAAAAATAATATCCTTCCGAAATACCGCCGCTTTTTTCCGCCGCATAATAGCGGCGGCACGCCTGCGTACACATACCTCGGTTTGCCGACTTGCCGCCGAGAAAACTTGAAAAAAGGCATAGTCCCGATTCGCTTACGCACAGCGCGCCGTGCACGAATACTTCGAGTTCGGCCGTCGTCGCAGCTTTTATCGATTTGATTTCTTCGAGACCGAGTTCGCGTGCGAGGACAACGCGCTTGACCCCTTCCCTGCTCAAAAGGTTTACGCCCGCTGCGCTTTCGACGTTCATCTGCGTCGATGCGTGCAATTCCATCGACGGAAAAAACTGCTGCGCCATGCGGATGACGGCAAAATCCTGCACGATAAGCCCGTCGGGCTTTACCCTGTCGAGGTAGGCGAGGAGCCGGTACAGCTTTTCCGTCTCATGTTCTTCGCATACCGTGTTGACCGTAACGTATATTTTTTTGCCGAGCCGATGAACGGCATCGACAGCCGCTTCGAATTGATTCCACGCAAAGTTCGTCGTACGAAGCCGCGCGTTAAAGCTTTTGAGACCGAGATATACCGCATCGGCACCTTCGCCGATAGCCGCGTCGAGCGATTCGATATTACCCGCCGGCGCCAATAGTTCTGCCATAATCGCAACTATAGCAGAAATCGGAACGAAACACTACTGGAACGGTACCGTTCTCTGCGTTTCAGACAGGGAGCTTGTATTCGACACCGATACGGCGCGTGATGCATCCGCATCGTCCGTATCCGGTACACGTCGACGGCGATACGGCGGGGTATCGGCGCTCTCGTCATTCTACGGGATTGACCGCGCCTTTTACGATTTTTTCTACCCTCCAATGCTCTTTCGCTTGTTCAATGATATCGCCGAGCGTACCGTTTTCAGCGGCAATCCTGAGCGCGATACAGCCCGATCGCTTGAGCATCTTCGAAGCCGTTAGGCCGCCCGTGCTCGCCGCATCACCGGGTAAAGCGCTTTTCCAAATACCTTTTCCCGCAATCTTTTGCGCGGTGTCTTTTACGTTTTCATTGCTCCATGCCGCAGTCTCCGGATGCGCATATAATACGGCATCGAGGATATCGCCGGTAAAATCGTTGACGAGTATGATCGCGTCTTCTTTGTCTCCCAAACACGCTTTTTCGTTCGGCGACCAAATATCGCGGACGGTAGGAGAGGTATACCATCCCGACGAAAGCGACAGGTCTCTGCCCGTTTCGCTCGCGCAGCCGTCGCCTTTTGTGCGCAGGTGAACGACGATGACATCCCCCGCGCGGACTTCGGCAGCCGGAAGCGTAAACGCTTTGTCGATGCCGTCCGCCGCGCTTTGAATCGCAAGCCCCGCGACATTTCCGTCCGTGAGCGCATAGAGTTCGACGAATTCGCATTTTGCATCTCCTCCTCCGCTCGGTGCTGATGCGAACTGCGGATGGACACCGCTGATGACGATTTTCGGAATGCGACTGTTGAAGCCTATAAAGGGTACGCAGAACGTAAGCGTATTCCCGTTTTCATCCCGCGCTTCGCCGTACAGCGCGTATCGTGCCCCCGCTTCGAGCGCTTCCGATGCCTCCGCGATCGTCCTCCTCCCGTCATCATCGTAAGAGAGGCTGACCGAAATGCCGTCCGTCTCACCCGACACCGCTTTTAAGGCGGACGAAAGACCTCCCTGCTCGCTAGAACCTTCTCCGCCCGAAAAAGGCGTCGTTCGAGTGATGATTGCGCCGGTGATCGTTACGGGTTCGGAAAACGAAAGCGACACGCGCTTCTCGCTTTCGGCGACATAGGATTCCAGCACCGGAGCTGCATAATCGCCGTGCAGCAGCTGCAGACCTTCATCCGTCACTTTGCACGAAATCGGACAAAGCGCAAACGATACGGTCGCAGTCAAAAACGCCGTTTGTAAAAACCGTACAAGTACCCGTATGTATTCTTTTTTCACTTTCGACCTCCCGACTGTAGAAGCGCCGCCGATCGATCCGAGTGCAAAACGATCGGCAGCTGTCCTACAGTCCGTAATATAGATCGAGAAATTATGACAAAAAGAGGAAGTTTTTTTGAAAAAAGATTGAAACCGTAAAAAAATCAAAATTACCTCTAAAAATTACAGCTTTTGAACGTTCCCGTTTGCCTGTCCGGTACATCCCGCATCCTCATACTCGGACAAATCGATATAAGGGCATCTTTAAAAAAAGTGAAAAGGACTTCCTCTTTTTGACACTCTGCGACGATTTATACTGTGATGAAAACGGACACCATTATACGCGCGGCGGATATTGCCGCGTACGCCGATTTACATGAAGACGGAATGCTCTGCGCGATTATACGGCAGGCGTGCACACTTTCCGCCGGAGAAATCATTGTCGGGAGAGAGACCGTCACCTTTAAAACGCACGGGGTGTTCCGTGAAAGTATGAGACTTCCGCCGCCTCTTGCGAAGCGTCTTGTCGGGCATATAGCGTCGCTTTCTCATTTGAACGGAAGGACAAAATTGTGCGGCCGATTTATTCACCGCGGCGCGCATCCCCTTTTGATATGCACCGCCGTCGTGCAGGGCGGTATCGTGCTTCGCCTGCCGTGCTCTTCTCGCGTTCTCCCGCCGCTTGAAGGACTCGGTTTGTGCGGCGCTCAGATAGAAGGGCTTCGAAAATTGAGCGTGCAGCAAAGCGGGCTTACGATTTTCTGTTCGCCTGCAGGGCACGGTATTCCGACGGCTGCGATATCGATCTTTTCCGACATGAAGCGGATGAGAAGTGCGTCCCGCGTAAAACCTCCGTGTATACTCTACTTGCACAGCGAAACGAGCGTACGTACGGCTGTCGAAGCGTTGAACTCGAACAAACTCGTCTTTGCGCTGCTTGCCGCATCCGATGTCGCGTCCGCTTTTGTACAGTTTAAAAAATATCGCGCTTTTTCCGGCGATATCGCGGCATTTGTGCGCTGTATTATCGCGCACGAGCTTTTGTACGACGGAAGCGATATCCATTTGCTCTTCGATATCGCGTTTCCGGTGCGCCCGCTTAAAATATCGTTAAACGGAGGATCGCCTACTCCCGATACGGACGATCCGTTTATACATTGTACGAATGTTGCCGCCGAAATACTTAGATCGCTGAAAAGGCATTCGCGTCTGCTGCGTACGGTAAAACCGGCCGTATCGGACAAATCGATTGTATCGTGCGGGAAGAAATTCGTGTACGAGGCGGCAAGATGAAAAACAAATCGATGATCAAAGCGGAAAGCGTGACTGCGGCCGAAAAGACCGGATCGAAAAACGGATGCAGAGCGAAGAAAAACGGCGGACTTCACGTTTTTGCAAAATTGAAATTCGCGTTCGCTGCGATGTGCGTTCTTTGCTTTTCGTTTCCGCTCTACGCGCGCAGTCCCTATCGCATAAAGGGCGAAGTGTCCGTCGGAGCGGATGCGGCGTTTTACGAATATGCGGGCATCGCGCTGACATTTTACAATGCAAGCGGACGGGCGGTACGAAAGTTTTTTGCCGTCGTTTTTTTAAGCGGAAGCGACGAGGAATCTTCCTTTACGGACGGGAACTGCATTGTGCTCGAATACGATGAAAACATCGCGCCGTATGCTGTCGTAAACGCGGAGTTCAGCCTCGACGATTATATTTCGGAAATGCCCGATGAAGCGTATCGCATCGATTTTTTATACGTGAGCAAAATCGAATACGATGACGGCAGCGTTTGGGAAGATCCCTACGGCCTACATGCGAAGTGAGCGGCTCTCGCACCGCAGCGTTTGCCGCGCCGCGTAGCCTCGATTTTATCAAGCGGCAGCGTCCGCGGCATCGTCCGCGGATTTGACGACGGATAATTTATCTGACGAATTCTTTTTTCAAAAACGCGAGGTCGAGTTCGGGGTAAAGCACGTGCTTTGAAAGGAGCGACCGTACGCGCTGTTTCGCTTTTTCCTGCACGACGGGATCGAGGACGATTTTCCCTTTTGCCGGTTTTCCGTCTTTTGTCGTGCCGGGCTTCGTGCCTTTCAGCACCGAATCGATGATCGAAGCGATTTCTTTCATGTCGGTTTCCGTCATGCCGAGCGTCGTGATGCCCGGAGTTCCAACCCGTATGCCGCTCGTCCACCACGGACCGTTTTTGTCGAAGGGGAGCGAGTTTGCGTTGAGCGTAACGCCGCACTGAAACATCGCCGCTTCCGCCTGTCGTCCGGTCAGTCCGTAAGTCGTCACATCTATGAGCATGAGGTGATTGTCCGTGCCTCCCGTCTGCAGTTTCATGCCGAGTGAAGCGCATGCCTGCGCGAGGGCGCACGCGTTTTTGACGACATTGTGCGCGTATTCGCGGTATTCGCTCGTAAGCGCTTCTTTGAATGCGACCGCTTTTGCCGCAATGATGTTTCCGAGCGGTCCGCCTAAAACCATCGGGCAGCCTTTGTTTACGTCGTCGATGAATTCTTTTTTGCACAGTACGAGCGCTCCCCGCGGGCCGCGCAGGGTTTTGTGCGTCGTCGACGTGACGATATCCGCAAAGGCTACCGGATCGTAATCTCCGGTAAACACTTTGCCTGCGACGAGACCCGCGAAGTGCGCCATGTCGACCATGAGCACGGCGCCGCACTTGTCCGCGATTTGGCGGAACCGTTTGAAATCGATCTTGCGCGGGTAAGCGGAAAAGCCTGCAAGCAAAATGAGCGGCTTTACTTCCATCGCCTGCTTTTCGATCGCGTCGTAGTCGAGCAATCCGCTTTCTTTATCGACCGTGTACGGAATGCTTTCGAACATTTTTGCCGAAACGTTCATGCGGTATCCGTGCGTGAGGTGTCCGCCCGAATAATAATCGAGACCCATGAGGCGCTGCCGCCCGAATCGTTTGCGCAGTTCTTCCCATTGCGATCCCGTCAAATCGGACACGCTTTTTACGCCGAACGATTCAAGCGTCGGCATTTCGATTTTGTGATTGAGGATTGCCCAATAGGCGACGAGGTTCGCATCGCAGCCCGAGTGCGGCTGCACGTATGCGTAATCCGCGCCGAAAAGTTTTTCGGCTTCCCTCGCCGCGCAGGATTCGACCGCATCGATGTTTTCGCAGCCGCCGTAATAGCGGTGTTCGGGATAGCCTTCGGCGTATTTATCGGTGAGGAGATTTCCCATCGCCGCCTGTACGGAAAGCGAACAGTAATTTTCGCTTGCGATGAGTTTTAAGTGGGCGCGCTGCGTTTCGAGTTCTTTGACGACGCTCGCGGCTATTTCAGGTGCGATCGCTGCCGTCTGCTGCAGATTTGCGACGTAAGAAGTCATCGCGGCGTTCGGTTTTCCGTTGCATGATGCAAGATAATTTTCCAAAGGACTTGCCATAGATTTCCATATCTCCTCAAGTGTAATACGCGAATCATAATCGAATCGAAAAAAAAATGCAATCTTCCGAATGCGCTCCGGCGATCGCGTGTTCCGTGTCGATATCGTGATTGCCTTATACCTCTTGATAGAAAAAATTATAAAGTTGCAAAATCATATGTTCTCGATACTGCGTTTTCAAAATCAAAATCATTGACTTTTCCGATGTATGTTTATACAATCAACATCGCATTTTCAAAGTTACTTCTAAAAACTGCAGTTTTCAGAGGTTCCCTATAAATTTTTAGGAAGGCGTATGCCGAAATCGACCGAAGCTGCCCTTGCGCAAAAATTGCTTGAAGACACGGATACCGATTCCCGAACCAGAGTGTATACCGGGCCGACGGAAAAGGTCATTTCGATTTTGCTCTGCGTTTGGGTCGTCTTTCAGCTCTATTTCAATACCGTCGGAGTGATGAGCGCCGTAAACCTGCGCGCGTTTCACAGCATTTTTTTGCTTTTGTTCGCGTTCCTGTTATATCCTGCAACGAAAAAAGAAAACAGAAAGCGCCGCTTTCCTCCCGTCGTCGATTTTTTTCTCATCGCGTTTGCTCTTTTTACGTTCGGTTATTTTATACTTCATTATACGGCGGTCGCTCGAGGCGGCGGCCGCGTTACGCCGTTTCAAATCGCCGTTGCCGCTCTTGCGCTTGCCGTCGTTTTTGAAGCCGCCCGCCGCACATCGGGCAATCTCGCTTTTCTTGCGGCGCTCTTTCTTGCGTATAATTTTTTCGGAAAATATATTCCGGGGCAGCTCGGACACAACGGCTTTACGATAAAGCGCGTACTCGTTACGCAGTTTTGGGGCACTCAGGGAATCTTGGGCGTCGGCGTCGGTGTGTCTGCGACGTATATCTTTTTATTCGTCGTCTTCGGCTCTTTTTTAAAGCACAGCGGTTTTTCAAAATTCATCAACGATTTTTCTTTGACACTCGTCGGGCGCACGCCGGGAGGGCCTGCAAAAGTCGCCGTCTTAGCATCCGCCCTCATGGGCATGATAAACGGATCGGCCGTCGCAAACGTCGCAACGACCGGTACGATTACGATTCCGCTTATGAAGCGGACAGGCTACAAAAAAGAATTCGCCGCTGCGGTCGAAGCGACGGCGAGTACCGGCGGTCAATTCTGTCCTCCAATCATGGGCGCCGTCGGCTTTGTCATGGCGGAATTTTTAAACATAAGTTATACGACAGTCATGCTTGCCGCGATCGTGCCCGCGTTTTTGTATTACTTGGGGATCCTGCTCGCCGTTCATTTTGAAGCGAAGCGCATGGGACTTCCCGGTCTTTCCAAAGAGCACATCCCCGATGCAGTGAAAGTGCTGAAAGAGCAGGGACATCTTGTGCTCCCGCTCGTGCTGCTTATCGCGATGATGGCGAAGGGATTTACGCCGCTTCTTTCGGCAGTCGCAGCGATTTTTGCCGCCGTCGGCGCGAGCTGGCTCCGAAAAGATACGCGTATGACAGGCGATAAAATAATCGCCGCCTGCGTCGAAGGCGCGAAAGGTGCCGTCGGCGTCGGAGTGTCGTGCGTTATCATCGGCGTCATCATCGGGACTGTGACGCTGACAAGTCTTGGTCTCAATATGGGCTACGTGATTTTAAACGTCGTGCCGAACAAGAGCATCTATTTGACGGGACTCCTTGTCATGGTTATGTCGACGATATTGGGGATGGGCGTTCCTGGCGTTGCGGCCTACGTTATCGTGCAGGCAGTCGCCGTTCCCGTTTTAATAAAGACAGGCGTACTTCCGATAGCTGCGCACTTGTTTTGCCTCATCTACGCATGTCTTTCGAATATCACGCCGCCGGTCGCGATCAGCTGCTATGTCGCAGCCGGCATCGCAGGTTCGGATCAGCTTAAAACGGGACTGCTTGCCGTGCGGATAGGGCTTGTCGGATTTTTGATCCCGTTTTTCTTTTTGGCAAATCCGGTGCTGCTCATCGGAAGCGGAAGCGCACCTTTTGCGATGAGCCTCTGGTCGATGTTTACGGCATCGGTCGGAACGGTCACGCTCGTCGCGGGTCTTGAAGGATGGCTTTTGCGCCGCGCATCCCTTTTCGAACGGCTCTCTCTCATTGCGATCGCCCCCCTTTTGCTCTATGCGGGCGTCGCCTCCGATGCGATCGGCTTTGCGCTCCTCGCTGCGGTGAGCATTTATCAATACGTAAAAAACCGAGTGCCGGCGAAAAAGATTTCCGATCCGGAAGCGCGCTCATAAGCGGAGGCTCAAGAATACGGTTACGCGATAAAATATCCGTTAATAATTATTAATGCCGGTGCGATGCTTGTTTTTGTTCTGCGAAAACGCACGGTTGATTTTTTGAAAACGGAAGTTTTAATAAAGACTGCTTCTAAAAGCTCTGTCGGTTTTTAGAGGTTTGCATAAGTTTTATAGGGGTGAATATGAAAAACGTATCTATGAAGATCGGTTTTGCCGCGGTTTTTGCGGCTGCCGTACTTGCTGGCTGCAGCGGAAAAAAAGCTGCGCCGGGCGGACACGAAAAAGTGACGATTAAATTTCCGACGGCATCCGCTTCGGGCGCGCTCTATGCGGTAGGAGCCGCGATCACGAATGTGTGGGACACGAAAATCGATTTTGTGAGCGCGTCGAGTCAAGCGTCGAACGGCGGCATCGACAACCTCAATCAGATCGCCGACGGAGAGTCGCAGGTGTCGATCGCGGTGAGTTCGAACTGCTTTCAAAGCTATAAGGGTACCGACAGCTTTGAAGGCGCTGCGAATAAAAATCTCCGTATCATAGCGGGGTTGTATTTTAATCCGAACCAGGTCATCGTTACAAAAAAGTCCGGCATCGCATCTCTTTCGGGCATCAAAGGCAAACATTTTGCCGTCGCCGCTGCGGGATCGAGCGTTGAAGGCGAGTGCAAAAACCACTTTACCGCGGCGGGCTTGAATTATCCGTCCGACATTCAAACCGAATACATCGCGTTCGGAGATGCTGCCGACATGCTCCAAAACGGCACACTCGACGGCGCATGGATTATGAGCGGCATTCCCGCAGCCGCCGTTTCGCAAGCCTGTTCGTCCGGGTGTACGCTCGTTTCGATCGGAGACGATATCCTCGAAAAGCTTCGTTCATCCTATCCGTGGTATGCGCGCTATACGATTCCCGCGGGAACCTATCCCGGACAAAACGCCGACGTCGGAACGACGGCTATTAAAATGCTGATGTTTTGCAATTCGACGCTCGACGATGAAACGGTATATATGCTCACAAAAACCTTTTGGGAAAACGTCGACGAACTCGGAAATGCGCAGCGCAATTTAAAAGGATTGAAGGCGCCGGATGCGGTAAAGGATATTGCAGACTTGCCGCTGCACGAGGGCGCGAAGCGCTATTACCGCGAAATCGGCGTTTCCGTCGATTGACGGACTCGTCCGATCTCTGCCGAAATTCCTGCCGCGCGGTATGGCGACGCTGTGATTTGCACTTGCGGTGCGGCAGGGATTGAAGGGACGGCGAAGCCGTTCCGAAGCGAGCGACGCGAGCGGAGGAATGAAGCCTGAGGGCGGAATCCCGAAAAGCCCGGTTTTTGCGGCGCAGGCGCAAAAAGCCGCCCTGAAGATATTTAATAAATTTGATATGAAATTTAATAATTGTTAAGAGGATGAACGGATATGGCGAAAAAATTGGTTGCGTTTTTCAGCGTAACGGGTAAAACTTCTTATGCGGCGCACATGCTCGCGGAGGCTTCGGGCGCGGATCTGTATGAGATCAAGCCTGTAAAGCCGTATACGAGAGCGGATTTGGATTGGATGGATAAACGATCGCGAACGAGCAGAGAAATGTCCGATCCGTCGTTTCGGCCCGAGATCGCGGGTGGAGATGCGCATATTTCCGATTACGATGTGATCTTTATCGGTTTTCCCGTTTGGTGGTCGATTGCGCCGTCGATTATCAATACCTTTGTCGAGAGCTATAATTTCAGCGGCAAAAAAATCGTGCTGTTCGCGACGGCCGGCGGAAGCGGTTTCGGTTTCGATAAGGCGATTTCGAATTTGCAGAAAAGCGCACCGAAAGCGAAGATCATTGGGAGCAAAGTGCTGAACGGTGAACAGGATCCCGCATCTCTTTCCGAGTGGGCGGAGAAGTTTTGATTTTGGAAGTGCAAAGGAACATGGAAAATTTTCCGGAAACGGCGGCGAACATAAAACGGCAGGGGGACGATTGCGTCCGTTGCTGCGTGCGGGGCGCAACATGAACATCGAAGCGATTATTATCGGTGTTGCGTCTCTTGCCGTTATCGGGCTGTTTCATCCGATCGTTATAAAATGCGAATATTATTTTTCCTCTAAAGTGTGGCCGATTTTCCTCATCGCGGGTCTCGCGTTTTTGGCGGCGGCGCTCTTTTCCGACGGTATCGCCGCATACGTTTCGGCTCTTATCGGTACGGCTTGCTTATGGAGCATCGTGGAATTGAAGGAACAGGAAAAGCGTGTCGAGCGGGGCTGGTTTCCGAAAAATCCCAAACGAAAAGACGGCGCCGAATGAGGAAGCGGCGCCGCGAACGGTATGATATATAAAGACGATCGCATTGTCTTTCGGGCGCGATACGACGATCCGCAAGCGCACAAACATTTTGCAAAGCACGTTCTCATTTCGGCACGACCTTTTACCTGTACGGCGGAAAAGGAGAGTGAAAGTCTGTGTTCGGCCGTCATTCAATCGAACGTCATGCACTGTGTTCGGCGAAACAAGGATGCGCCTATGGCGGTGTTTTTGATCGATACGACGTCCGAGCTTTCACGGATAATCGACGATGAACTGCTTAAAGGAAAAAACTTCGGTGCGCTTCCGATCGAAATCGAAAAGCATCTCATACGTATGCTTGAGGACGGGGAGCCCTTGGAAGCCGTAGATGAATATCTTGTCGGCACTCTCGCCATGCATGCAAAGCAAAAAAAGCGGAAGGCGAACGGTGCATCCGTATTCGGCGATATGTGCAAGAGCGAGGGAGAGCGGAATATGGACTGCCGCATCGCCGAAGCGATACGTCTTATAGAACAATGCGAAAGTATCGAAAGCGATGCATACGATACGATCCCTCGGATGCTGTGTTTGAGCAAAAGCCGATTTTTACATTTGTTTAAAGAAAAAGTCGGCATCGATTTTAAAAACTATCTTCTTTTAAAAAAACTCGAAAAAACCTGCCGCTGCGTTATCGAAAAAGGCATGAGCATAACGGACGCCGCAATCCTTGCAGGCTTTTCAAGTTCTTCGCATTTTGCGACCGCCTGTAAAAAATACTGCGGCATATCGTTTACGGACTTTCTCAAAAGCGGAAGCTGATACCGGTAATATCGCTTAAAAAAATCTTGCCGAAATTCTTTGCGCGCTCTAAATTACTTCACTTCGACGAAAAAAATCGAGAGCTTGAAAAACAGCGTCCTGATGGAAGTATTTTCCGATTCGACCCTTTATTCTGTAATAAATCGTACGTTGTCACTCGCCTGAAACTTTAGGGCAGGTTTCTATAAAAATATTTATTTGGAGGAATTATGATTCAATTTAAAGTCGGTTTATATAATTTAAACGACAATGCAAATTATAATTTTCAGTTTAATAGGCTTATCAACTGGGACGGAGGCGACTTGGATGAAACGGCCGCCGTGTCGCGCAGCATTCGCACGCACGACGACTGGAAGCATACGCTCATCCGCTTGGGAGACAATGCGCTCAAAGAAGACAGAACCGAAAACGCGATCGCCTATTACCGCATGAGCGAATTTTTTATGGCGGACGGCGACGGCGACAAGCTTGCGTATTATAAAAAAGCCGCCGATTTGTTTTACGCGCACTATGCCGATTATTTTTCGTCGGGTACGGTTGAACGCTTCGACGTTCCGTTCGGTTCGATCCGTCTTCCGGTTATGCACACAAAAGCCGGCATGAGCGCTTCGCATAAAACTCCGAAAGGAACGATACTTTTGCACGGCGGAAACGACAGTTATTTTGAAGAGCTGTTTTTTCCTATGCTGTATTTTGCCGAAAACGGTTACGATGTGTATCTTTTTGAAGGGCCGGGACAGGGCGGCGTTTTGCGTGTGCAGGGATCGACTTTTACGCACGAATGGGAAAAACCGGTTACGGCGATCATCGATCATTTCGATTTGGACGACCTTGTTATCGTCGGCGCTTCCTTGGGAGGGATGCTTGCGCCCAGAGCCGCCGCATTTGAAAAACGCATTAAGCAGGTTATCGCATGGTCGGTGTTTCCGAATTTCTTGCACGTAGCCCTCTCTGATTTACCCGATGCGGTGCAGAACTTTTTTAAAACGCTGCTGCGTCTTCGCTTAAAAGGCATTATAAACGCCGTGTTGTACAGTCAAGTAAAAAAAGACCCCGCTTTCCAATGGGCGCTCAATCACGGCATGCACGCATACGGCGTAAAAAGCCCGTACGAATGGATGCAAAAAATGAACGATTTTCAAATGCTCGATATTGCGGACAGAATCGATCAGGACGTATTGATTTTGCAAGGCGCAAAAGATCACTTTATCGATTGGCATTTATACCGAGAAGAAATCGATGCGCTCACCGGTGCAAAATCGGTAACGTTCAGGCTGTTCACCGACAAAGAAGCGGCGTCGAACCACTGTCAATGCGGAAATACCCGCCTCGTGCTGGACACTATGCTGGGCTGGCTGGAAACCGTACGCACATCAAGGTGAGTCTGTTCCGCCTGCATGATCATCCGCGAGATGCCGATCGATTCTTTTGCGGACCAGTCGGCGTTTTTTTTGCGCGAAATGAAAACAAAGGCAAACGGCGAAATAGAATCATACATTGATAAAAGATGTGCGCGCAAAGCATTTGGAAAAAAAATTAAAATTCATTATAATTATAAAGTATGATACGATGCCCGTAAACCGGGTGTGTTATGTGTATTCGACACAATACCAGGAGGTGTTTATGAATACGAAAAATTCAAGACTGTATACAAAAGTATACAGGGGGGGGGTACTGCTTGCCGGTATCCTGTTGGCTTTCAGCGTATTGAGCGGCTGTAAGGATGCTTCCGACAGCGAGGGCGGCACAGCCGGCAGTGGGGGGAGCGGAAACTCTTCGCAGTACACAAAGGTTGCTTACAGTGATTTGGCCGGCTACCTTGCAAGCGCTTCTTCGACCGAAGTCAACTATATCGAAATAACGGGAACCATACCGGCGGCGGATTTAATCGGTACTAATACTTCAGGCGTTTATACGCCGAGTACATTGGGGACCGCATTGAAAGCGTCCGGTAAAAAGATTGCGCTTAAATTGCCCTCAAGTGTTGCGGCCGGTACATCAATGGCAAACTGTTTTGCAGAGTGTGACAAGATTGTTTCGGTCGAAAATATTCCTGCTGGTGTTACCGATATGACCAGCTGTTTTGTTGGATGTACCGGATTGACGGGAGCGCCGACTATTCCGAGCGGTGTTACGACGATGCATAGTTGTTTTGACAGTTGTACCAGTTTGACGACGGCACCCGCCGTGCCGGAAAGTGTTACGACTCTCGGTTTTTGTTTTGCGGGATGTACGGAATTGAAAAATGCGCCCGTCGTTCCGGCTGCAGTCAATACGATGTTCAGCTGTTTTAACGGTTGTTCGAAGCTTACATCCGTTACACTCAAATGTAATTACGTTCCGGGTTCGTTTAATCTGGCTTTTAAAGACTGCAGCGCTCTGGGTGCGGGCAGCATTACCGTTCCGCAAGGGCAATTGGGCAGCTATCAGGGCGGTGCAATTGCCATGTCTATAAATCAAGACAGATTCAAAAAAGCGGACTGATTGCAGGTAAAAACGTACAAAGAAATCGCGCGGTGTCGCAGTTTGTAATCCTCACACCGTGCGATTAAGGACTTTCAAATTTGATGCCGATCGATTCCTTTTCGGACCGGTCGGCGTTTTTTTGCGCGCAAACGGAATCCGTGTTTTTGAATCGCCTCTATTTTCCCTGTGACTTCGTTTTGTTCAGCACGAAGTGATTTTTTCGAAACGTGATGAGACCGTCATTTTGCATTTTTCCGAGTTCTTTCGAAAGAGCCGTCCGTTCGAGGTTGAGGTAGTCGGCGAGCTGCTGTCGGTCGAAGGGAATGTCGAATTCGGTGTTTTTCTTTTTCAGCGAAATGAAATTCAGATACGACAGGAGTTTTGCGCGGCTCGTTTTGCGGGCGGTATGAAAACTCCGCTCCGACAGCGCGATATTTTTGCGGACGGAGATGGCAAGGAGATTCGATAAAAGTTTTACGAGCCACGGCTCTCCCTGTGCCGGTAAGTTTTTGACCGCTCCGATTTTAAAAAATACGATGCGGCTGTCTTCGTTCGCGCACGCATCGACGAGGAGAACGGTGTTTTCCAAAAGCGCGTAGGTTTCGCCGAAAAACTGCCCTTTGCCGATATAGCCGAGTATCGTGCGATTGCCCCACAGATCGTTGTTTTCGATGATGACGCTTCCTGAAAGCACCATGCCCATCGTATCGGTCGTGTTTCCCGCATGGAAGATGATTTCGCCTTTTTTATATACGCGTTCGCACACGCCGAGCGCTGCCGCCGCGCGCGCCGTTTCTTTTTCATCCATGCCGTTGAAGATCTTCAGCGAACGAAGCATCGCCGTATCCACTTGCGCCTCCTTGCGCCGCCCTGCCCGATAAAATCGATATGAAATCGGCGTGGTTTTTACCACATCATCACATGCGTCATTTTAGTATACTCGAACTGTAAACGCAAGCGTTTGAACTGTAAGGGCAGAGCAACCGCAGCGGAAATGTATATGCGGAAAGGAAGCGTATGATTACATAAAAAAGGCGGAACGCGAGGCAGCGGGACTGCCGCCGAACCGCTCTGACCGATGGCAAGCAATCTCTTTGTAAAAAGAGATTGCGCAGTCCGATTCCGATCACGGTCAGCCGCGGTGAACGGCAGGGCTGCTGCCGGGAGTGCAGCCGATTTTTTGCATTACACGCTGTCTTTTAGAGGATATAGATTCCGGTACGGTTATCCTGAATATACAGTACGAAATTATACAGAAGAACAAGAGGTATCTATGGACGGTAAGATGTTTTGTTTCCAATGTCAGGAAACTGCGGGCGGCAAAGGCTGCACCGTTTCGGGTGTCTGCGGTAAGAAGCCCGATGTGGCGGCGATGCAGGATTTGCTTATCTATGTGACGAAGGGGCTTTCGTGCGTAACGACGAAGATGCGCCAAGCGGGGCTTCCTGTAAGCAAAGACGTTAATCATCTCGTAACGCTCAATTTATTTACGACGATTACGAATGCGAACTTCGACAGAGAGTCGATCATTAAGCGGATCGAAGAGACGCTCGCTGTGACCGAGCGCCTTTTGCCGTGCGTATCGGGCGGTGAGGGGCTTCCTGAAGCTGCGACCTGGAAAGGCGATGTTTCGAGTTTCGATGCGAAAGCTTCGACGGTCGGCGTTCTCGCTACGAGCGATGAAGACGTTCGCTCTCTGCGCGAACTTATCATATACGGTTTGAAAGGATTGGCTGCGTATTCGAAGCATGCGAACGCGCTCCTGCAGGATGATGAAGAAGTCGATGCCTTTATTCAAAAGGCGCTTTCGAAAACGCTCGATGCGGGTCTTTCGGTCGACGATCTCGTCGCCCTTACGCTTGAAACGGGAAAATACGGCGTTCAGGGTATGGCGCTTTTGGATAAAGCGAATACGGGCGCGTACGGAAATCCCGAAGCGACGACGGTCAATATCGGTGTGCGGAAAAATCCCGGCATTTTGATTTCGGGACACGATATGAAAGATATGGAAATGCTTTTGGAGCAGACGCAGGGGACGGGCGTCGACGTGTACACGCATTCCGAAATGCTTCCGGCGAATTACTATCCCGCATTTAAAAAATATCCGCACTTTGTCGGAAACTACGGAAACGCGTGGTGGAAACAAAAAGAAGAATTCGAAAAATTTCACGGGCCCATTTTGATGACGACGAACTGTGTCGTGATTCCTCCCGACAGCTACAAAGACCGCTTGTGGACGACGGGCGCGACGGGCGTTCCCGGCTGCCGTCACATTCCGGGCGCATACGGCGAAAAAAAAGATTTTTCGGCGATCATCGAACAGGCGAAAAGCTGCGAGGCGCCTGAAGAGATCGAAAGCGGAACGATCGTCGGAGGATTCGCGCACGAGCAGGTTTTTGCGCTTGCCGATAAAATCGTTGCTGCAGTAAAATCCGGTGCGATCAGAAAATTCATCGTGATGGGCGGTTGCGACGGCAGGATGAAGTCGCGCGAATACTACACCGAATTCGCAAAGCGGCTTCCGAAAGACGTCGTTATTTTGACGGCGGGCTGCGCAAAGTATAAATACAATAAATTGAATCTCGGCGATATCGGCGGCATCCCGCGAGTTTTGGATGCGGGGCAGTGCAACGATTCGTATTCGCTCGCGCTCATCGCGCTCAAGCTCAAAGAGATTTTCGGTCTCGACGATATCAATAAACTGCCGCTCGCGTTCAATATCGCGTGGTATGAACAAAAGGCCGTCATCGTGCTCCTTGCGCTTTTGTACCTCGGCGTAAAAAACATTCACGTGGGTCCGACGCTCCCGGCGTTCTTGTCGCCGAACGTTTTGAACGTGCTCGTAAAGAATTTCGGTCTTGCGACGATCGGCACCGTCGACGACGATTTAAAATTGTTTTTAGGCGAATAAATCGAATACCGTGCGATCCGCTTGCGCCCTGTGTCCGGCGGATCGCGCGGATCTTTTACGGTACCGTATGTGCGCATAGGATCGCACCTGTCGTCAATTTGTAAAATCGTTCAACTTGCCTATTTTATGCTTTACTACTATTATAATAGAGAGAGTTAAAACGGGCGAGAATTAACAAGGAATTTATGGCAGTAACACAGACCGCTTTACATAATGAATTGCTTCCGATCCGTATCGGCATCGATGTCGGCTCGACGACCGTAAAGATCGCCGTACTCGACGACGACGATACGCTCATATACAGCGACTACGAGCGCCACCGTGCCGATATCCGCAGTACGATCATATCCGTCGTAAACAAAGCTCTCGACTTCCTCGAAAAAAATATCGCGGGAGGAGCGGAACGGGCGGTCACCGTCAAAGTGACCGGATCGGGAGGATTGTCCGTGTCGCAGTGGCTTTCCGTTCCGTTTATTCAGGAAGTCATTGCGGCGACGACTGCCGTCAAAACGATCATCCCGCTCACCGATGTCGTCATCGAACTCGGCGGCGAAGATGCGAAGATTACGTATTTTAAAGGCGGCGTGGAGCAGCGCATGAACGGTACGTGTGCGGGCGGTACCGGAGCCTTTATCGATCAGATGGCCGCTCTCCTTGAAACGGACGCCGACGGTCTCAATACGCTTGCAAAAGACGCGCACACGATCTATCCGATTGCCGCGCGGTGCGGCGTTTTTGCGAAAACCGACGTGCAGCCGCTCATCAACGAAGGCGCCCGCCGCGAAGATATCGCCGCATCCATTTTTCAAGCCGTCGTCAACCAAACGATTTCCGGTCTTGCGTGCGGAAAGCCGATACGCGGTCACGTCGCGTTTTTAGGCGGCCCGCTCCACTTTATGGATCAGCTGCGTGAACGCTTTATCGTTACGCTGAAATTAAAAGACGACGAAATCATCGTCCCGGAAAATTCCCAGCTTTTCGTTGCGCAGGGCTGCGCGTATTCGGCCGACCGCCGCTATTCGGGTATGCCGGATTTTGCTTTTCCGACGATCGCCGATTTCAGAAGCAGCCTTTCGAACCTCGTCGGCGCGGAACTCAGCGAAGTGCAGCGCTTGGAGCCGCTGTTTAAAAGTCAAAGCGATCTCGACGAATTTGTCAGCCGGCATGCAGAAGAAAAGGCGAAGCGCGGCGATTTGGATAGTGTCAAAGGCCCCGTCTTTCTCGGTCTTGACGCGGGTTCCACGACGACGAAAGCCGTACTCATCGATCAGGAAGGAAGGATCCTGTGGGATTTTTATGCGGCGAATGCAGGCAATCCCGTCGATCTTGCCGTCAAAGTTTTAAAAGGCTTGTATGCGCGGCTTCCGAAAGACGTGTACATCGCGCGTGCGGTTTCGACCGGTTACGGAGAAGCGCTCTTTCAAGCGGCGCTCAACGTCGATGCGGGCGAAGTCGAAACGATAACGCATTTTCGCGCGGCGGACTTTTTCGTGCCGGGCGTCGAATTTTTACTCGATATCGGCGGGCAGGATATGAAATGCCTTCGCATGAAAGACGGCGCCATCGTTTCCATTCAATTGAACGAAGCCTGCTCTTCCGGCTGCGGCAGCTTTCTCGACAATTTTGCGCGTACGATGGGTATGGATGTGCGCGAGTTCAGCAAAAGGGCGCTGCTTGCCGAAAAGCCCGTCGACTTGGGAAGCCGGTGTACCGTATTTATGAATAGCCGCGTCAAGCAGGCGCAAAAAGAAGGCGCATCCGTCGCCGACATCTCCGCCGGTCTTTCGTATTCGGTTATTAAAAACGCACTTTTCAAAGTTATTAAATTGCGCAAAGCGAGCGACATCGGCACGAAAGTCGTCGTGCAGGGCGGTACGTTCAACAACGACGCCGTGCTGCGCGCGTTCGAAAATATTTCGGGCGTGCACGTGTTCCGTCCCGACGTTGCAGGCCTCATGGGAGCCTACGGTTCGGCGCTTATCGCCTACGATCAGTGGCTCGATCTTTCGGCTCCGAAGCCCGAAGAGGGACCCGGCGCTCCTCGGCATGAAGTCCGTTCGGGCATCGCCACGCTTTCGGATCTCGATTCGTTCAGCGTCAAGCTCGATCTCCGCCGCTGCGGCAAATGCCAAAACAACTGCCTTTTGACGATCAACACGTTCAGCACTGGCGGCTTCGAGCGGAAGTTCGTAACGGGCAACCGCTGCGAGCGGGGAGCGGAACTCGACGGCAATGTCCTCGACGCGAGCAATAAAAAAGCGACGAATATCGAAGCGGGAAAAGAAGCGAAGCTTCCGAATATGTTTGCGTGGAAATACGCGCGGCTTTTTAACAATTACGTTCCGCTCCGTGCCGAAGATGCGCCGATGGGAGAAGTCGGCATCCCGCGCGTACTCAATATGTACGAAAATTATCCGCTGTGGTTTACGTTTTTCACTTCGCTCGGTTTTCGCGTGCGCCTTTCATCCCGATCGTCGCGCACGGTTTACGAAAAAGGGCTTGAAACGATTCCGTCGGAGTCGGTGTGCTATCCGGGAAAGATTTCTCACGGACACGTCGAAAGTCTTTTGCAGCAGGGTATAAAATTTATTTTCTATCCGTGCGCGCCCTACGAACTGCAGGAAGATTCGACTGCGGGCAATCACTATAATTGTCCCATCGTCACAAGCTATCCCGAAGTGTTGCGCAACAATATCGATTCGCTCAGACAGGATTCTTCCATTTTGTACATGGATCCGTTTTTGCCGATTTACGATAAAGACCGTCTGGCCGTGCGCTTGGCCGAAGAGCTTATCCCGCACTTTCCGGAATTGACGAAAGAGCGCATCTCGCGCGCAGTCGACGAAGCGTGGAAAGAAGAGGAAAAGTTTCGGCGCGACACGGAAGAGAAGGGTATCGAAGCGATCGAAGAGACGATCAGGCGCGGCGCAAACGGCATCGTGCTTGCAGGTCGTCCGTATCATCTCGATCCCGAAATCAACCACGGTATTCCCGAACTCATAAACGATTTGGGACTTGCGGTCTTTACCGAAGACAGCGTCGCACATTTGGGCAGCATCGAGCGGCCGCTGCGCATCATCGATCAGTGGACGTATCACAATCGATTATACCGCGCGGCGTCCTTCGTCACCGGTATGCCGAACATCGAACTCGTGCAGTTGACGAGTTTCGGCTGCGGTCTCGACGCGGTCACCGCCGATCAGGTCGACGAAATCATGCGCGCAAAGGGACGCATGTATACGCTTATTAAAATCGATGAGGGTGCAAACTTGGGCGCGGTGCGCATCCGCATCCGCTCGCTCATCGCAGCGGTAAAAGAGCGCGAGAGACGTCATCAAAAGCCCGTCGTAAAGAGCGCTTCGTATCAGAAACAAGTGTTTACGAAAGAGATGAAGTACACGCATACGATCATCGCACCGCAGATGTCGCCGATCCACTTCCGTCTCTTTCAAAAAGCCTTCGAATATTCCGGCTATAAATTCGTCGTACTCGATGCGGTCGATCCGCGCGCCGTCGATATCGGTTTGAGATTCGTCAATAACGACGCGTGTTATCCGTCGATCCTCGTCACGGGGCAAATGATCGCCGCCCTCGAATCGGGTAAATACGATTTGAATCATACGTCCCTCATCATTTCGCAGACGGGAGGCGGCTGCCGCGCGACGAATTACATCGGCTTTATCAGGCGCGCTTTAAACGATGCGGGCTGGGGACATATCCCCGTCCTTTCGCTGAACGCGAACGGTCTCGAACAAAATCCGGGATTTAAAGTGACGCTCTCACTCCTCGAACGGCTTATCATGAGTTCGATGATAGGAGACGTGCTCATGCGCGTTTTGTACCGCACGCGCCCCTACGAAAAAGTGCAGGGGTCGGCGAACGCGCTTTACGAAAAATGGAACGGTAGGGCGGAGATTCAGCTGCGCTCTCTTTCAATCCGCGGTTTTCACAAACTTGTCAAAAACATCATCGACGATTTCGATGCGCTGCCGCTTTTGCCGATCAAAAAACCGCGCATCGGCATAGTCGGAGAGATTCTCGTCAAATTTCATCCGACGGCGAACAATCAGATCGTCGATACGATCGAGCGGGAAGGCGCGGAAGCGGTTATGCCCGACATGGTGAACTTTTTCCTGTATACGTTTTCGACCGGCATTTTCCGCCACGAAAAACTCGCGTTCCCGAAAAAGACCGAAACGATCGCGCGCCTTCTCGTGTGGTTTACGGAATCGTTCAGAAAGCCGATCGAAAAGTACCTGCGCAAAAGCCGCCGCTTCGACGCGCCCGAAACGATTTACGAACAGATGAAAAGCGTCGACGATATCGTGCAGCTCGGAAACATCACGGGCGAAGGCTGGTTCCTCACGGCGGAGATGGTCGAACTTATCAAAACGGGAGTGCCGAGTATCGCGTGCGTGCAGCCCTTTGCGTGTCTTCCGAATCACGTTACCGGAAAGGGCATGATAAAAGAGCTCCGCCGGCGCTTTCCCGGCGCAAATATCAGCGCGATCGATTACGATCCGGGTTCGAGCGAAGTCAATCAGCTCAACCGTTTAAAGCTTTTGTTGTCGAATGCTCCGATCGGAAAGCATCCCGACGAAAACGAAGAGGGCATGATCGTGATGAGCGACGGTTCTCTCGTAAAGCCCGAAATACGTTTGGCCGAAGGGGCTGTAAGCTTTACCGATTTCGAACCCGTTGCGGCGGGAAACCGTCCTCCGGTGCTCGCGCCGGTGCATGCATAAACGAGTGCAGGAGGGGATGTCGATGCGGAACGCTGCCGAAAAATTAATAATTTTACTTTCTTTCGTGTGCGGAGCGGCGAATGTGCTTTTCGCCGGGGGCCTCGTCCCCGATTCGTCCGACATACGGAAAGAGCTGCGCGAAACGTGGTTTGAAGCCCCTCTTTCGTTCGTCAGAGAAAACCGTACCGAAGTGCGCACGGCAAAAGACGGAAACCTCTTTCAGATCCGCCTTGAAGAAACCGATACGACTTTTTCCGTCGTAGTCGCTCCGCGCACGGAAATGCCGGTCGACGTATATTCCGAAAGCGGCAAAACGACGGCGGTACAGGACGTCTATTCGTCATCGTCGCCGGGGAGCTGGATCCTCGTCCGGAATAAGCGTTCGGGAAATCCTATTTGCGTGCGTTATTATTTTGCCCCCGACAGCGGCGTATACGTCCAATTTTCTCCGCTCGGAAAAAGCGCATACGGAGACTTTGTCGTATTCGGAAGTTATTGCGCGCGTCAAGTTCCGACGGGTCTTCCTTTCGAGCGCTTTTATGCGATGTCGTTTTCCGATGTCGCAGCTCTCACGAAAAATACGCTTCCGTGGCGCTATAGCGTCCGGCGGGAAGGCGCATACGATACGACCCTTTCGATGATACGAATCATTCGTTCGCGCCTCGCAAACCTCGTCTATGCCGACGACGCGATGTACGACGAAAACGGAGATCCCGTGTCGATTTTGACCGGTGCGCCCCGCCGCATGCACGCCGAAGATGCGGGCAAAATGTCGCTTTCTTCCGCGGGATTCGTCAAATGGATCGCCGACGGCATCGTCTATCCGATGACGAGAGGCGGACTCAAGCGGCTGCCTCTCCTCGAACACACCGTCAACTACGATCCCGTAGGTTTTCAAGGCGTCCTTTCGGAAAAATACAATATATCCTTTGCGCTCGACTGGACGCGCAATCTGGCATCCGCCGTGTTTTCCGTCGCGACCGGCAAAACCTACCGATATCCCGAATCGGGCGTCGATATGACCGAAGATCCGTTTGCCGCGGAGATGACGGCGGACGGCGTAAAGAATACCGTCGGGTATGTCAAAGATTCAGGCTATCCCGCGTCTTCTCTCGCTCCGCTTTTGTACGTCTTTGCAGCCGAATATCCCGGCGAATGCTACCTTGCGGCGATCCGCGAAACCGACCGCAAAAGAATTCCCGAAGTGCACACGTTCAATCAATGCGCGATTTTCTTTCCGTATTTCGACGACGCCGGAAAATTTCAGTGTGTCGTATTCCGAAACAATGCCGAAGCGACGCTCGCAGAATTCTCGCGCACGTTTCAAGGCGATTTTATACATCTCGTGCGCGTGCGCACGACCGCGACTTTCAACCCGCAGTAAAACCGCTTTCGGATACTCTCGCAGCGGCGTTTTAATCAACTTGACACTGGCTTTTATAAAGCGTAAAATTATCCCCGTAAAATGATTTTATTAACAAGGGGTTATTAGTATGATTAAAGTCGGTATCAACGGTTTCGGTCGTATCGGACGCATGGTATTCCGCGCTGCGGTTTCAAACTTTAACGACATTCAGATCGTCGGCATCAACGATTTGCTCGCTTTCAATAAAGCCGATCCTTCGAAAATGCTGATCGATTATCTGGCATATCTGCTCAAATACGATTCGGTTCACGGCCGCTTTGAAGGCAAAGTCGAATTCGACGATCAGCACCTTATCGTAAACGGCAACAAGATCCGCGTCTTTGCGGAAAAAGATCCCGCGAATATCAAATGGGGCGAATGCGGTACCGATGTCGTCGTCGAATCGACAGGCTTTTTCCTGACAAAGGAAGCGTGCGAAGCGCACATCAAAGGCGGCGCGAAAAAAGTCGTCATGTCGGCTCCTTCAAAGGACGACACGCCGATGTTCGTTTACGGCGTCAACGACACGACCTATGCGGGACAGACGATCATTTCGAACGCGTCCTGCACGACGAACTGCCTCGCTCCTCTTGCAAAAGCGATCCACGATGAGTACGGTATTAAACGCGGTCTTATGACGACGGTGCACGCATCGACGGGTACGCAGCTTACGGTCGACGGTCCGTCAAAAGGCGGAAAGGACTGGAGAGGCGGACGCGCCGTATACAACAACATCATTCCGTCGACGACGGGTGCTGCGAAAGCGGTCGGCAAAGTTATCCCCGCGCTCAACGGTAAGCTCACCGGCATTTCGATGCGCATTCCGTCTCCCGACGTATCGGTCGTCGATCTTACCTGTCAGCTTGAAAAGGCTGCGGGCAAAGACAAAGACGAAGCGTACAAAAATATCTGCGAAACGATGAAAAAAGCCGCGAACGGCGCGCTCAAAGGTATCGTCGCGTACACCGAAGATCAGGTCGTTTCGACCGACTTCACGGGCGACAGCCATACGTCTATCTTCGATGCGCACGCAGGTCTCGCGCTTGAAAATGATTTCGTAAAATTGATCGCATGGTATGATAACGAGTGGGGCTACTCGAACAAGCTCTGCGAAATGATCCGCGTGATCAGCAAGTAAGTATTTTGCACGGTCGTACGCACTTGCTTCGACCGTGGGTACGACAACGAATGGGGTTACTCGAACAAGCTCTGTGAAATGATCCGCGTGATCAGCAAGTAAGTATTTTGCACGGTCGTACGCACTTGCTTCGACCGTGGGTACGACAACGAGTGGGGCTACTCGAACAAGCTTTGCGAAATGATCCGCGTGATCAGTAAGTAAGGGTTGCGCCTCGTCGCTCGGATTATTTTTAATAATTATTAATAGATAAAACCGGTCGGTGCGTGATGCATGTCGGCCGGTTAAATTGAACGTCTGAAATAGCGCCGTTCAATTTAACTTCAAGTTTGCAAGGCAAACCGTTCTCTTTTGAAAACTCACGGATATACGTGTGCGCCGCTTGAAACTTCGCGCTTACGCGCGCGTTGCGAGGCTCGCGTACGAATTGCACAGTTCCTAAATCTGAAGATTTACTCGCTGTGCAATTTTAACGGCCGGTTTTTTATGCGCTCTTCCGATTTTTTTCGTTTATTCTTGCGGAGCGTTCAATTCCCGACGCTTTGCGGCGAGCTTGTTTATGTCGATACCGCCGATTTTCCGTGCAGCTTTTTTTGAATCCGCTCTTGTACGCCTGATGCCGGAGAGAGCGTCGTCATCGAAAAATAATATTGTTTTTTTTCAAAGGCGAACGACGCGTCAATGCGGTGTTTTACATCGGTAAAGAATACGGAATACCATTTTTTCTGAGGCAGTTCCGTTTCGAGCGCTTCGATCCGGCCGAGGTCGATGAGCTGCTCGGTAGGTTTTTTCCCGTGCGTCATCTCGCGAAACATCTGCGACATAAAATTCTCGGACGGGGAAACGTAAAAATACAGTCCGTGCGTGCAAAAGACGAGGAGCCCCCAAAGCTCTGTACGCGAAGATGTGAGCGAGAGGGCGGCGTAGGTTTTTTTATCCGCATTGATACATACGAATTCCAGTTCTTCGACGGCATCGCCCGTCTTTTCTTCGAGTTCGATAAAAAATTGTTTTCGTTCGTCGTTCATATAAAATACTATAGCAGATACTGAAAAAAAATTACATGGTTCAATTTCGAGTTTTCTAAAACTCGAAATTTACCAACTGTTTCGTTCACCGACTGAACGGCGAGTTTCGAAAGTGAATAAAGTGATGCGGAGGCGAGGTTCCGGCTGCGTGCCGTTTCGAGCGTTAGGCTTGCGGAAGCCTACCCTAAAAGCTCGACCGCGGCTCATACACGGCGAGTTTGCAAGGCAAACTCGGTAGTGAGGCGACGCCGAACGAAGTTCTCGCCGAAAGCATAGCTTTATTTAGAAATACTTTCGAAACTCGACTTTCGACCTACATATCTGCTATACTGTACGCTATGAAGGAAAAGAAAAAATCGCCGTTCATTGTGCGGCTTTTCAAAGGTATCTTGATTTTTTTATGCATCATCCTCGTCTCTCTCTTCGGATGGATCGGTTTTTCCGTTCTCGACAGGATGTCGCCGCTCGACGTGATTCCGTCCGATTATTCGGTGTTTGTACACATCGATTCTCTGTGGGATGCCGCTTCTCCGATAGTCGATTTGAAAGCCGCCGACGTGCTGCTTGCCGATCCGCTGCTTTCGAATTATCGCGCTCCGTTTATGGAGTTCCGTTCATCGGCTCTGCGAGACAATAAATACGTGCGCTTTGCCGCTTCCCGAAGCGTATATGCGGCGTTTTATGCGGCGAAGGGAACTTCGTCGTATATCGCACTTATCGATATGAGCTTTCTTTCCGCGTTGACGCGCCTCGCACCTCTTGTCGCACCGCATTTGGATATTAATAATTTTGAATACGTAAAGGATTCCGATTTTCCGTATTTCAAATACGCTGCGGGAAAAAATACGGCGTATTATATCGCCCAAAAGCGCAATCTCCTCATCGCATCCGATTCGCTTGCTTTGCTTTCCCGTGCGATTTCGGACGATAACGCTCATGCGTACAAAAAAGAAGAAAAGGCGGTTTTGCTGCAAAAAAGCGGCGAGCCGATCCGCATCGTGGCAAACGGAAAGCGGCTCGTCGAACAGGTTACCGCCGGAAACGATGTCGCCGAAGCCGTTTCTTCGCTGCTCGATGAAAATGCTCTCAGCGTCGTTTCTTTCGGCATCACCGATGCGGATATCACGGTCAAAGCGGAATTTCCGTTTGCGATTTCGGATGCAAGCGCATCTCCGCTTGCGCCTCTTTTAATAAAAAATTCGAAAATGCCCGCGCTTCTTTCGCAGCTCGGAGAGAGCGTGCAGTACTATACGCTGCTCAACGCGGGGCAGTTCAGCGAATTGAAAGATGCGCTCTTTCCGCTTTTACAAGGGACGACGGATGTCGAGCGTACATGGCAGAGGGCGAACGCTTGGTGCAGGCGGCTTTTTTCGGTTTCCCTCGACGATATCGTTTTTTCATGGACGGGCAGCGAGTGCGCCGTGCTCGGCATTGAAGGCAACAGCGATCCCGTTTTTGCGCTGCAGATACGCGATGCGCGTCAGAGAGAAAAAATATTCGATTCCATTTTTTCATCGTTTGCGATCGAAAACAATACGAATTTAATAATCGGAGGCGTGCGCCTTCCCCGTATCGATATGCCGCCGCTGCTTCGCGAACTGCTTTCGTCCTTCGGCATCGATCTGCCGCGTCCGTATTATTTCGTGCAGGGGGATTATATTTATTTTTCCGAGTCGCCGCAAAACCTTTCGACCGTGTACAACGATTTGAAAGAGCGCAAAATGCTCGCACGGAACGAAAATTGGAAAACGGTGTCCGGCAATCAGTCGGCGGAAGCGACGGTGAGCGTGTATTACGATCTGAAACGCAGCATTCCGTTTTTTATCCGAAACGGTACGCTGCTTGCCGATGTGCTCAAATTGTACACGGTCGGCCGCTGCGATTTCCGTTTAAAGAATTCGGTGCTCACCTGTCAGCTGCATGCGGTCGCTTCTTCGGCATCGGATATGCGCCTCGTTCCGGGTTTTCCGATCGCGCTCGAAGGTACGACCGACTTTTTGTTGCACGCCGAAACGGGTAAAAATCCCAGTGCGGTGTTTTGGCTTGAAAACGGAAAAAAGATACGCTCGCTCGAACTTGCGTCCATGAAACGGACGGAACTCGCATTTACCGAAACCGCGTCGATCGTTTCGGCTGCCGAAAAGTGCAGGGATGGGGGCGTGCTTTGGGCCGTCGGCGCGAACGGTGCGGTACATCTGCTGAACCGCGCTCTTGAAAACGTCGGAAACTTTCCCATCCTCACCGGTGCCGTTCCGTCCGCACGTCCTGCAGCATTCGGCAAAACGCTTTTGATCCCGTCGCGGGGTTCGGTCATCGTCGTCGTAAAAGATGACGGTACTTACGATGAAGTGCAGTTTCCGGACGACGGTGAAATTTTATCCGCGCCTTCTCTTTCGGGCGATACGGCTGCGGTATACGAAAAGTCGTTTGCAGGCTCGATCTATCTTATGAAAAATCAAAAAATTATTAATTTTTCAGAACCGATGGAAATAGACGGCATAGGCTTCGATTCGCCTGCGCTCATGGAAAGCGGCGGCTTTCTCTATACGGCGTTTATAACCCAATCGGGCAGGTTTTACCTTTTTAAAGACGGCAAGCTCGAAGACGGATTTCCGATAGAGACAAACGGCGTGTTTTATACGAATGTCGTTTCGTGCGGAACTTTTTTCTTTGCGCTTTCGGAGGATGCGGAAGTGTATCGCTTTGCACTTGACGGTACCTTTACGACGGTAAAGATTCCCGGCGCGTCTTCCGCTCGGCAAGGGAAAATCGCTTCCGTACGTTCCGCTTCGGGAGATGCCGTGTACGCGTGCGCCGACGAAAACGTACTATACGGTTTTATGCAGTCTCTCGAACTCGTCCCCGGATTTCCCGTCGCGGGCAGGGGCTTACCCGTCATAGCGGATGTCAACGGCGATAAAAAGGGCGAATGTATCGTCCTTTCGTTCGATAAAAATTTATATGCATGGGATATACAATGAAAAAATTATTAATTGTTATTTTCACGGCGTTTTCGTTTGTACTCGTTTCCTGTATGACGTTTCAAAAAGACGTATTCGTCTCTTCGAATGAAACTTCTGACGGCTCTTTTTCGCTTTCGATGCAGTCACGCCTTGCCCCGCTCGATGCCGCTTTTTTAGGCGGCGACGATGTCCTAAATTCCGCTGCCGAAAGGACATATATCATTTCGGAGATACAAAAGCGGCTCGCCGTTCCCGAACTTGAAAAACGGACGGCTTCCCGTCTCTATGCGCTTCTGGGCCGCACGTATTTTATCGGCGGAAATTCGAGCGAAGCGAAAAAATCTTACGAGCAGGCTGCCCGCCGCTATGCCGACGACAGCGAAGCGATCGTGCTCGGTCATCGTTTGGGAATTGTTAATTTAAAGGAAGCGCTTTCGCTTCGGAGCGGAGACGGAGTTCTCGTGCTCGAATCCGCCCTCGACGCATACAAGGCGGGAAAGTACGATGAAGCGGCAGGTCTCTTCGATACGGCTTTTTTGCTTCTCGCTCCTTTTTATAAAAGCGCGTATTCGCCGCTCCGCGAAAAAGCGTGGCGTCTTAAAGATGCCGTTTCCGATGATAAAGAGCTTTCGAAATTTTTGCCGCTTGAATCGCTTTCGCTCTTGCAAATGGTTGAAATCACGCAAGCGTCGACGCAGCTTTTGGATATCTATACCGGAGGAAAAAAGTACGGAGGCGAGAGATTGTTTGCCGTTGTACGGGGCGCGGGTTTGTTGAAAAGCGTTTCCGGAAGTTCCGATGAGAGTCAGCTCCGCTCGGCGATGGAAGCGAGCCGTATCCTGTGCGCGCGCTTTTTGTGGAATTTACGGACGGCTGCGAGGAAAAATCAAAATCCTGTAAGATATTCCGAACGTTACCGCGGCAGAATGCTTGCAAGTCCGATCCCCGATGTGCCCGTCGATTCTCCCGATTTCGATGCGGTACTCGGCAGCGTTGAAAACGAACTTATGACGCTCCGCGACGGAGTCAATTTTTATCCCGAAGGAAAAGTGTCGGGAGCGGAATTCAACGCGAGCCTTACAAAGATACGATAGCACGCCGTGATCCGGCACATCGCTTAAAACGAAGTGCAGGAAATGCCGGTTTTAGAAATCGGGTTAAATTTCGAGTTTTTTTAACGCGAAATTTTCCATCCGTTTCGCTCGCCGTTCGACCAATCGATCAAATGCCGTTGTAATGCGTTTTCATTTTTTCCCGCACATAGGCGATAAAGTCTTTGAGCGAAAACGTTTTTTGTTCGAGACCGCTGTCGGCGCGGAAGCGGACGGTTACCGCACCCTCGTCTTTTTCTTTTTGTCCGACGATGAGGATGTACGGCGTTTTGCGCTCCGAGCTTATCGATTTGATTTTGCTTTTCATATTGCTTTCGTCTGTGTATGCGTTTGCGCGTATACCTTCTTCGGCGAGCGCGTTCCGCACCTGCTCCGCGTAATCGTAAAAGTCGGGTCCGACGGGGACGACGGCCGCCTGTTCGAAGTGGAGCCACGCGGGAAAAGCTCCGGCGTAGTTTTCGATGAGGATGCCGATAAAACGTTCGAGCGAGCCGAGCACGGCTCGGTGCAGCATAACCGGATGATGCTTTTGATTGTCCTTTCCGATGTATTCCGCGTTGAGCCGTTCGCTTGAGGGCAGCTGGTAATCGAGCTGGATCGTACCGCACTGCCATTCGCGGCCGAGCGCATCGACGAGGGTAAATTCGAGCTTCGGCCCGTAAAATGCGCCTTCTTTCGGCTGTACTTCGTAGTCGAGACCGGCTTCTTTGCACGCGTTTCCGAGAGCGTTTTCGGCGTGATGCCACGTCGCTTCGTCTCCGACATGATCGTCGGGCATCGTGCTGAGTTTCACGATGAGATTTTTATTAAAACCGAAATCGCCGTATACGCCGACGAGGAGCTTGCAGAACTTTGCGACTTCGCTTTCGATCTGCTCTTCGGTGCACAAAATGTGCGCGTCGTCCTGCACGAAGCCTCTCACGCGCATGATGCCGTGAAGCGTGCCGCTCGGCTCGTTGCGCACGCAGTGACCGAATTCGGCAAGGCGTATCGGAAGATCTTTATAGCTTCTCGTCCGCGTTTTAAATATTTCGATCGCGCCGGGACAGTTCATCGGTTTGATTGCGAACATGCGTTTTTCGCTTTCGGTGATGAACATATTTTTTTGATAATGTCCCCAGTGTCCGCTCCGTTCCCACAGCGTGCGCGGCATGATCGCAGGCGTATTGACTTCCATGTAGCCGTCGGCTTCGAGCTTTTTGCGCATGTACTCCTGCAGCGTTATGTAAATCGTCCAGCCGTTCGGATGCCAAAAAATCTGGCCGGGATCTTCGTCGTCGATGTGAAAAAGATCCATCTTTACGCCGAGTTTTCGATGATCGCGTTTGTCGGCTTCTTCGAGCATTTTGAGGTAATTTTTCAAATCGTCCGGCTTTGCAAAGCATGCCGCATACACGCGCGTGAGCATCGGCTGACTTGCGTCTCCGTGCCAATATGCGCCCGCGATTTTCATCAGCTTAAAAGCCTGCGCGTTTATCTCTTTCGTGCTCGAAACGTGCGGCCCGCGGCAGAGATCGCGAAAATCGTCCTGCTCGTAAGTGGAGATCGTTTCGTCCGCAGGAAGGTTTTGTATCAAATCGATTTTATAGGGCTCGTCTTTGAAAAGGGAAAGCGCTTCGTCTTTTGAAATCTCTTTGCGCATGAATTCGTGGTTGCCCGAAAGAATTTTCCGCATCTCTTTTTCGACCGCCGGAAAATCGCTTTCCGAAAATTTGACGTCTTTCGGAAAATCGAAATCGTAATAAAAGCCCGTATCGATCGCGGGACCTATTGCGACTTTCGTGCCGGGATAGAGATGTTTGATCGCTTCCGCCATAACGTGCGAACAGCTGTGCCTGATCGTCTGTAATCGTTCGTCGAGTGCCATATACAATACCTATATCGTTTCGTGATTGCATTGATAATAGCTCGAATGCCGAGTTTTGTAAATCACTTGGAAATTGCGTTTGCCCCGACGGACGCGTAAACCTGTTCGACAAACCGGTTATCGAACAGGTTTATTATGTATTGGATTGCGTTTTCTTTCATCGTTTTTTATATGTCTGCATACGAAAAAATCCGTATGCAGATAAATTGCTTATTCGTTATCTGTTTTGGTTTTGCCAAATCCACGCGGTATATGAGGGAAAATGCTTATCGCTCCGCCAAAACACAGACCGTCGAATGCGCCAAAAAAGAAATTTCCGTTATCAGCAGCCATAAGAATTCCCCCGCCTATAACAAATACCCCTATAATGACACCGGAAATAATGAGTTTTATCTTCAGTTTTTTCTTCATGGTTGCAGACGCTTCTTCCCAAAGCTCGTTGAACTTGTCAAAATGTGCAGGATTTGAATCTTTTAAAAATTTCAACTCGCGTTCCGCTCTCTGTTTGTATGTCTTTTTGTAATCCCTGTCCGCCATCAATCCTCCGCTGCATTCGCAATAATCATCACAGAAATTATTTACAGCGCGATTAAATTCTCTGTCATCTTCAGGGAATTCATAATTCTTTATATCCCTTATTGCTTCCTTATGAACGGCAGCCTTTCTTTTGCTTTCTGCACGACCGGCGTCTTCTGAGCTGTATCCGGAACCGCCTCCGCCGACAGAGTTTTCACTATATCCTTGTCTCCTGCAATCAGGACAAATATCTTTCTTACCGGATGCAGCTTTTGCACCGGCTCTTAGAAGTTTCACGCCTGCACCGAGGAAAGCGGCATTACTCAGATCTTCTGCGGCTCCGGCAACTCCTGTAAATTTTGCCAAGCCTGAACTTTCCTGCCAATACTTTCTTCCGCATATTGCACATCTTGTCTCATAGCTCATATATTTTTTCCTCCGCGTTTTTTGTCCGCCGACTTAATTTTTGTACGGTAATTCTACATCAGCGTCTTTCAAAAAAACAGTTTGATACCTTTGTGATTTTATGTGAGTTAACTCACGCTTTTCCGTGAGTTAAATTGATTGCGTTGTCCGTACTGTGTGCTATAATGAGAGTTAATGAAAAACTTGATTCTTGTTGATGACCACAAAATGCTCAGAAAAGGAATTTCCGCATATTTCACTGAAAATTCGCAGTGGAATGTGATTGCGGAAGCGGAAAGTCTTGATGATATTCCTAATATTCTGAAAAAAATCGGAGAAGATCCTTACATAAGGAAAAAAAATGACGGGGAGAGAGTACAGAATATTACTTGTCATTGTGAATCTGTTTTTCAATCTGAAACGAAATATCCGGATTCCGACAAGGCGGAAAATTGCACGGTCGCGGTTGTTGACATTCAGATAAAAGGCACGGACGAAAGATTTTCAAACGGATTCGAAGCGGTTCGTCTTCTTCGGCAGTACGGGATCCAAAGCGTTGTTTTTTCCAGCCACGACACAGGAGCCTGTATTGAACGCGCAATGAGCGATGAAGTCGGTGCAAGAGGATTTGTCTCAAAACTCGGCGATGAAAAACTTCTGTTGGACGCGGTGAATACCGTTGCTGAGGGAAAAACTTTCATCCAGCCGGATTTGGTTACAAGCCTTTTGAATACACAGAACGTTTTTTCCATACTCACAAAACGAGAAAAACAGATTGTAAAGCTGATTCAGGATGGGCTTTCAAACCATGAGATTGCACAGTTCCTCGAAATAAAAATCTCCACGCTTGAAAATTACTTGAGCGTCATTTACGACAAAATCGGCTGCAAAAACAAAGATATGCTGCTAAAAAAACTTTCATAGGGGGGGGTATCTGATGGACTTTTCTTCGGCAGAGGCAAAGATTGCGGTTCTTCAGTTTATAGAACTTCTTACGATAATTTCGATCCTCTGCATTTCTTTTGTAATCATCCTTTTGCTTTATCTTAAAAAAAATGAAAAAAACAGGCAGCTTAAAAAAAAGAACGAGGAAGAACTTGAGAGGTCAAATGCAATCATTCAGGCTCAGGAAGAGGAGCGAAAGAGGATCAGCCGAGATTTGCATGACACTGTAACGCAGGACATCAGGACCGCCCTTCTTTTTGGACACAAAATCAGTTCTCTGCCGGAATCCGCGGATTTTTCAGAGCAGCAAAAAAATCTCCTATATAAAATACAGTCAATTGAAGAATCGAATTTGAAAAATATCAGGACTATTATCAGAAATCTTACTCCGCCTGAAATTGAAACTTCGGATTTTGTCCAGCTGATTTCGGACTTCTGCTCAAGCCGTTCGGATCATGAAAAAATTCCGTGTAAATTTCATGCGGAAAAAAGTCCTCTTTTTAATGAACTGACGGCAACGCAAAAACTGCATATTTTCAGAATAATACAGGAAAGCGTGAGCAACAGCCAAAAACATTCCGGTGCACAGGAAATCTGCGTCGTTCTCCGTGAAGAAAATGATGAAAGAACGGAATGCGCGGCGAAAAAGCAAAAAAACGGCAAAAAACTTGTGTTTCTTGTAAGCGATGACGGTCACGGCTTCTGTCCTGAAAAAATTGAAAATACGGAAAACGCAGGCACGCACCTCGGTCTAAGCGGAATAAAAAGTCGGACAGCCTTGCTCAATGCCGAACTCAAGATAAAATCAAATGAAGAAACAGGCACGCAGATAAAATTGGTTGTAAAGATTTAGGGAAGTGCTGATTAAAGCGAGGTGCGCATTTAATCAGTGTTTCCTATGTTTTTAGAAAGTCATCTTATCCTTTACTTCAAATTTTTTTTCGGGAAAATCCTGCAAATTCCTTTGTAGCAAAGCCAACCTAAGGTCATGGCGATTGCTTTGTCAACGATATTCGCCGGAATTCTCGGCAAAAGCGCTGAAATAAAAACCGGCAGATTCGCGTTTTTTAAAAGCGAGTACATAAATCGGACTTGGGATGTTTCCTTATAGTTTGCTAATATATTCATAACGGTAAAAATAGAGGCTCCTTCAAAACTGATTATGAGGGGGATCAAAAACATAAGAAAAACAATATCAATCAAACCGATTTTTTCTTTCCTCGAAACATAAAATCTGATTATAACAACAATTGAAAAACTGCAAATCGACCAAAAAAGCGAATACGGCGAAAAATGATAGGTAAATACGGAAACAATATGAAAAACAGCCGCGCAAACCAGTCCTGCCGTAAGTGAAAAAAACGCTGCCGTAACGGTAAAAATCGTGTCCATGTAGAGCGGAAGTCGGAAGTGCGAATTCAAATAATGAGGCCCGAGATCCATAAGTCCAAAAACAATGCCCAACAGAATTTGGAAAAATATATTTAAGAAAGCCGAACAGGCATTGCCGTCCCAAAAAATATTTTTGGATTCTGAACTTTTTCCGTGCATTTTAGAAGTCTAGCATAAAACCGGAGAAAATTCTATATATGTTTTTCCGTGATGCCTGTTTTTCACAGCTTTCGCTCTCCCCTCATTTTATGCTATACTTGTGCTTTACAGATCAGGAGTATACATGAAAGCTTACAGACGGCTGCATTTTGACGGCATCGAAAATTTCCGCGATCTCGGCGGCTGGGAATGCAGCGGCGGGATGACAAAATACGGAGTGTTTTATCGTTCGACCGAGCTTGCAAAAGCGACAAAGGCGGACTTGCAGCGCATTGAAGATTTGGGGATACGGACGATCCTCGATCTTCGCCATCCGGAAGAAACATCGATCCGTCCCGATCGCCTGCCGAAATCCTGCATCTATAAAAACATATCGGTGCAGGGTTCCATCCTTCCGCACGAACTCAAAGTGAACGGAGACGTGTATATGACGCACACGCTGTACAATATGTATCGCCAGCTTCTTACGGTGAGCGGCGATGAATTCCGCAAAGTGCTGCTTTTTTTGGCGGATACCGAAGGGCCGGTACTGTTTCACTGCGCTGCGGGAAAAGACCGCACGGGGCTTACCACAATGTTTTTATATACGATCGCGGGCGTCGATGAAAAAGATATCGTAGCCGACTACGAAGTGAGCCACACGTATATCAAAGGCTTTATGGACGACGTTTCGGGCTCTCACTATATGAATATGGAAAAACTGATCGCGTTTTTGCACAAAGCTTACGGCGGCGCTTCGCAGTATCTCGATGAGATCGGCATAACGAATGCGGTGCGCCGAAAGCTTTACAAAAAATTCGTTTCGTGCTGACTGCATTGATTTTTCCGAAGCGGATCATACACCGATACCTCCCGGTTCGACATTTTACCTGTTTTCTCTCCCGTGTTCGAAGGGAGTTTTTTGTGGTATAATCGATGTACGGAGGTATAACGATGAAAAAACGAATTCATGTAACGGCGTATGCATTGTTCTTTATCGCGTCGTTTTTTGCGGCAAGCTGCGCGACGGTAAAAAACGTTCCCGCAGGATCCCCCCGCGCGGGTGTTCAAACGACGGTTTCGTCGATCGACAAATACGGAAACTGCGCGCTCAGTATTACGCAGGATGAATTTATCGTAGCGGGTTTCGAGCCGGGCGACATCGTGTCGGTAAAGGCGGGCGCTTTCGCCTTCGATGCTCCCGTGTGTACGAATTACAGCGACGTCGATAACGGAAAATACCTCATCCGTTTGAGTAAGGGAAGCGTCTCGTTTGCAATCAATATGGGTAATTTTGCGAAGACGAGCGGAGCTGCAGCCGGCACTCCCGTCGTCGTCGCGATGAAAGGGAAGGGCGCATACCTTGCCGACTATAAAATCCGCCAGCTTAAAAAAAGCGAAAACCGGAGCGACTACGCATCCGACGAAATCTTTGCCAATTTTCGAGAAGTAAAAGCGGGAGGCATTGCGTCCGGTCGCTTGTACCGATCGTGCAATCCCGTCTACGGTGATGCGCGCGCCCCTTATGCCGAAAAGCTCATAAAAGCGAACGGTATAAAAGCTGCGGTAAACCTTGCGGACAGCCGCGAGAGCGCTTGGAAACACATCGATGAAGCGCCGTATTACAAATCGCTTGCGGAAGGAGGCAATATCGTCTTCCTCAATATGGGCGTTTCGTTTGCCGACGAAGATTTTATTAAAAAATTGCACGACGCCCTCGTCTTTATCGGCGAAAAGAAAAGTGCGTCCTATGTCGTTCATTGCAATGAAGGAAAAGATCGTGCGGGCTATGTGTGCGCCTTACTCGAAGCTCTGTGCGGCGCGACGCTCAATGAAATCAAAGCCGATTATATGACGAGCTTTGAAAATTATTTCGGCGTCAAAAAAGGTACGGAACAGTACGATATGATCGGAGGCGTCATCATCGGTACGCTCGTATCGATCAACGGCGGCAGGGGCGTTACCGATCGGAATGTCGGAAAGGTCGTCGAAAATTATCTCCGTACAAAGGTCGGTCTGACGCGTGAAGAAATCGCTGCCGTGCGTGCAGCGCTGCAGTAGAAAACTGTGTGCCGCACCCGTCCGCATACGCGCGACACAAACGCTTGAGCGCGGCGGGCGCAGTGCGGATCGAAATACGCATCAGCGGGTGCGCAAAAGCGTACCCGTTTGCAGATGCGGTGCAAACCGAAAAGGTTTATTTTATCGACAGTATATTAAACGATACGATACTGCATTCAGAAATTGATATCATCGGGATAGATCGTTTCGCTCTTTGCAAACAGGAGGGCGCGTTGTAAACAATTGACGAGCTGACGTACATTGCCCGGCCAATCGTAGCTCATGAGTTTTTTGCGCGCCGTTTCGGAAAGCGCGATATCATGCCCTGTAAAAAAAGACGCGGCGATTTCATCGATATCTTCAAGATGGCGACGGAGCGGCGGAAGCGTTATCGTGCAGCCTGCAATCCGATAATATAAATCGATACGAAATTTTCCCTTGTGCATCATCTGCTGGAGATCGGCGTTCGTCGCACACACGAGCCGAACATCGACATGGCGTTCGATATCCGAACCGACGCTGCAATAGTTTCCCGTTTCCAATATACGCAGCATCTTTGCCTGCAAAAAGAGAGGGATATCTCCGATCTCGTCGAGAAAGAGCGTGCCGCCGTCGGCTTTCGCAAGGCGTCCCGAACGCTTTACCGCTCCGGTATACGCACCGGGTACCGTACCGAACAGCTCGCTTTCGGCAAGTCCTTCGGCGATCGAAGACATCTCCACCGACACGAAGGCCTTTCCCTTTCTGTGAGAATTATCGTGCAGGAGTTTTGCCGCGAAGGTTTTTCCGGTTCCGCTTTCACCGAGAAGCAAAACCGATATCTCCCGCTGTGCGGCTTCGGCGAGGCGTCGCTTTACATCGATGATGATTTTCGAAGAACCGATAAATTTTTCGAACCCGCTTATATCGACGTCGCCGAACGGCGTCCGCCCCGGTTTTTTAAATATCGGATCGACATCGCTCGGTGCGAGGGCGTACCGCTCGACAACGTCGCGAAGCAGATCCAAATCGCACGGAAACGGAATACACGTTTTATAATGGCGTTCCACATAGGAAAGCGGAAACGTATCGTCGGATTTAACAAGAAACAACACATGTCCGCGGCGCGCAATATCCGAAAATATTTTTTCGGTTCGTCCGTTGAACAGCGCCGTGTCGACGAGTATGAGGTTTTGAAATGCGGTGAGAGCATACGAATACGATTGAAGAGAATCGATGACTTTGACGGAAAAAACGGACTCCAAGGCGTGACGGCACCAATCGATCACTTTTATATCCGAGGATATTAAAACAACGGTGTTTAAATTCGGGAATACCTCCATCTCGCTTCCCCGTTTTTAAACGGCATGAACATTTTCGTTTCCGCCGTACACACGATGCCCCGCCTCTTGTTTTGTCAAAAACCGCTGCGCACTTTTTATGTATTTTTAAAAAGGCGATACCACAGCAATAACAGTATATACCATAAGTACGGAAAAAGCAAAAATATTTTTAAAGGATTGTGAAAAATTTCCGCATAGATTTCGTGTCCGCGCGCAAAAGTTTTTTCGCCGACGCGCTTGATGCGTTCGGCAAAGATGCCGAGTACGTCTTTATAATAAATAAAGATGCTCGACGCGAAGCGGTTCCGTCTGCGGTATACCCACACGTCCTTTTCTTTGATACCGTCGCTTACGAGCACGAGCGAGGGAGACGATTTATAAATCGCTTCGATGACGGCCGCTTCCGCGTTTTTCGAATAATGACCGATATAGCGTCCGACAATCTGCAGATTCGGAAAAGTATCCCGTACGTTCGATTCGGCCTTTTGCAGCGTCGCCCTTCGCGCTCCGAGCAAAAAAATCGATTTATAATGGCGTTCGAGCACGGACAGCACTTCGATCACCGCGTCGAAGGGATTGTATCGTACGGGGATCGATTTTTTGAGAAATTTCGCGCCTCGGATAATGCTTTTCGAAACGGGTAAAACGAGATCGGCACTCCGCACGCATTCGGCGTATTCGCTCTTTCCTCGCGCGCGAAGCAGATCCCACACGGACAAAAATACGATCTGCTTCGTTCCCGGCTTTGCAAGGAGCTCAAGCACTTCGGATTCGATGTCTTCCGCGCGGCAGATATCGACGCCTACACCTGCAACGCTTATCCTTTGAATACTCATAGGGTCTTTATTTTAATTTACCGTACAAAATTATGCAAGCAAGCGGCCGAAAATAGTTGCCGAAAACGGATGAGAATTCGACTCGTTTACAAATTGATTTTTGTTTCTATGTCTGATTTTTACGTGAATAAGTACGACGTGCGTTAGTGTCCGTCGTCATGGTCGGTTTTTTGTGATGCGCTGTTTATTCTCCGGTAAAAGCGATATAATAGCTGTATGAAAACATACGATACGCTTATCATCGGCTTCGGCAAAGCCGGAAAAACGCTTGCCGCAACAATATCGAAAAAAGGAGAGCGTGTCGCCCTCGTCGAAAAGGATTCGGCTATGTACGGCGGTACGTGCATCAACGTCGGCTGTATTCCGTCGAAACGGCTGATCACCGAATCGACCGTGGCGCCGAAAGAAAATTTCGCACTGCAAAAGCAGTATTACAAAACGGCGATCGAAAATAAAAATGCGCTGACAAGTGCGCTTCGGACAGCCAACTACAATAAGCTTATCGAAGCGGGTGTGGACGTCATAGACGGTACAGCTTCATTTTTAAATGCATCGTCCGTCGAAGTAAGAGGCGCCGACGGAAAAGTACAGGTACTTGAAGCGAAAAAAATCGTCATAGACACGGGTTCGTATCCGTTTATCCCGCCCGCTTTACGGACAGAGAATAATCCTCATGTATACGTGTCGGAAAGTATCATGTCCTTAACCGAACTGCCGGAGCGATCGACTGTTGTCGGCGGCGGATATATCGGTTTGGAATTTTCTTCGATGTATGCGAACTTCGGTTCGAAGGTAACGATCGTGCAACGGGAGACCGAATTCCTTCCGAGAGAAGACGAAGACGTTGCACAGAGCATCAGGGGCGTACTCGAAAGCAAAGGCGTTAAAATCATCACCGGTGCACAGACGGAGAGCATCGACGGCGCAAACCTCACTTATATAAAAGACGGAAAAAAATGCAGCCTCGAGGGAGACGCAATTCTTTTGGCGGTCGGACGGCGACCGAATATCGATGCACTGCACGTCGAAAAGGCGGGTATTGAGCTTACCCAAAGAGGAGGGATCGCAACGGACGAGCATTTGCGGACTTCAGTGCCGAATATATGGGCGGCGGGAGACGTGTGCGGAAACCTTTCGTTTACGTATATTTCGCTCGACGACTCGCGGATCATTTTATCGGATATGTACGGAACAAAAGAGCGTACGACGAAAAACAGGGGCGCATTTACGTATTCGGTTTTTATCGACCCGCCGTATTCCAAAGCCGGACTCGGGGAAAAGGAAGCGAGGGCGAAAAATCTCGATTGCCGCGTCGTAAAAATGAATGCGGCGGCGATCCCCAAGTCGAAGGTACTGAAAAAGAGCGAAGGCATGCTCAAAGCGCTCATCGACAATAAAACCGGCTCGATTTTAGGCGCCGCGCTGTTTTGCGCGGGATCCCACGAAATCATCAATATGATAAAGCTCGCCATGGACAATGATCTGCCGTATACCGCCTTTCGCGATTTTATCTACACGCATCCGACGATGTCGGAAGGTTTAAACGATCTGTTTGCGCTCTAGGATGCAGACCGTACAAGTACGGGCATGACGCTGCGTATTTTTTTGTTGCAAAATCCGTTATCCTCATTTATACTGTTATCATATTTCGTGTACTTCGGTATACTGGAAAAAATAGGAGGCTTCAATATGAAAGGATTTGCAATGCTCAAAATCGGCGAAACGGGCTGGATCGAAAAAGACCGCCCGAAATGCGGACCGATGGATGCCATCTGTAAACCGCTTGCGCTCAGCCCGTGTACGTCCGACGTTCATACTGTCTGGGAAGGCGCGATCGGCGACCGGCACAATATGATTTTAGGTCACGAAGGCTGCGGCGAAGTCGTCGAAGTCGGCGCATTGGTCAAAGATTTCAAACCGGGCGACAAGGTTTTGGTTCCCGCGATCACACCGGACTGGAACTCCCTCGAAGCGCAGGCAGGCTATTCGATGCATTCGGGCGGCATGCTCGCCGGTTGGAAATTTTCGAACTTTAAAGACGGCGTATTCGGCGAATTCTTTCATGTAAACGATGCGGACGGAAACCTCGCTCACTTGCCGGACGGAGTTGAAGTGCAGTACGCTCCGATGCTGTCGGATATGGTTCCGACGGGCTTCCACGGCGCCGAACTCGCGGACGTTCAATACGGCGATTCCGTTCTCGTTATCGGAATAGGACCGGTCGGTCTCATGTCCGTTGCGGGCGCGAACCTCCGCGGTGCTTCCAAACTCTACGCTGTCGGAAGCCGTCCCGCTTGTGTCGAAGCGGCAAAATACTACGGCGCGACCGATATCATCAACTACAAAAACGGCCCGATCGACAAGCAGGTTTTGGACTTAACGCACGGCAAAGGCGTTGATAAAGTCATCATCGCAGGCGGTACGGTCGACACATTCGACGAAGCCGTAAAATGCTTAAAACCGGGCGGAAAGATCGGAAACGTCAACTACCTCGGCGAAGGTACCTATATCAAAATTCCGCGCGTCGAATGGGGCGTCGGTATGGGACACAAACAGATCAACGGCGGTCTCATGCCCGGCGGCAGACTCAGAATGGAAAAACTCGGAAGTCTCGTCGCATGCGGCAAGCTCGATCTTTCCAAGCTGATCACGCATAAATTCAACGGCTTTGAAAACGTTGAAAAAGCGCTGATGTTGATGAAAGACAAACCGGCCGATCTTATCAAACCGGTCGTTATCATCTGATCTGAAACTATATGAGAAGGGGACGGCGATCGATTTCATGCCGACCCCTTCTTTTTAAATAATTTTAAAAACAATATGAACATATTGATCGTTTCGGGATTTTTGGGCGCCGGCAAAACGACCTTTATCCGAAAGCTTGCCGAAAAAACCGATAAACGCTTTGCCGTCATGGAAAACGAATACGGAGGCGCCGGCATAGACGGAAATCTGCTCGAACAAAACCGCTTAAAAGTGTGGGAACTCACCGAAGGCTGCATCTGCTGTTCGAAAAAATCGGACTTCGCAATGTCGGTGCTCACGATTGCAAACGGTGCGGACTTCGAATACCTTGTCGTCGAACCGACCGGTGTCGGCATGCTGAGTTCCGTCATCGCAAATCTGCACAAAATCGAATACGAGCGCATACGGCTTTTAAAACCCGTTACCGTAGTCGATATCGACTGTATCGATTCGTATCTTGCGACCTTTGAACAGTTTTATACCGATCAAATCAAAAATGCCGCGCATATCGTCATATCAAAAACCGAAAATAAAAGCGAAGCGGAAATCGAAAAAGCCGTCCGCACGCTCAAAGGTCTCAATCCTCAAGCGGACATAACGGCGCAGCCCTACGATTCCCTCGATGCGGTATGGTGGGGTGAACTCTTCGATATGACAAAAAACGCGTTTACCGGCAAGACTGCGTTATTTCCGCTCCCGCTTTCGGCCGCCCCCGATTTGGAAACGGCGAGCTTTACCGGCATCGCGATCGAATCGATAGAAGAATTGATAAACGATCTTTCGGCACTCGTTTCCGATCGCTTCGGCCGCGTCTACCGAGTCAAAGGCTTTGTCCCGATAAACGGACAGTGGGCGAAATTCGATGTCGTCGACAAGCGTTACAACATCGAAACCTGCGATGCGATGAGCGGATCGAAAGTTACCGTCATCGGTAAAGACCTCGACAAAAACGCGCTCAAGCTGCTGTTCGCACCGATACCTGTTTGATACTGCCTTGACATTGAAGCGGTGAATTTATATTATCAAATTTATGACTGTAGATGAACTTCGATCCAAATATATCGCGTTTTTTAAAAGCAAAGGGCATGCGGAAATAAGCGGTCAGTCGCTCATTCCCGATAACGATCCCACCGTTTTGTTTACGACCGCCGGCATGCAGCCGCTTGTTCCCTATCTTTCGGGGCAAAATCACCCCGAAGGAACGCGGCTCACCGATTATCAAAAATGCGTGCGCACCGGCGATATCGATTCGGTCGGAGATCCGTCGCACTTGACGTTTTTTGAAATGCTCGGCAACTGGTCGCTCGGCGATTATTTTAAAAAAGAATCGATCGCTTTCAGCTGGGAATTTTTAACAGGCAAAGAATGGCTTGCGATTCCGCCGGAAAAAATTTCCGTGACGGTGTTTGCGGGCGAAGAAGGGGTGCCTCGAGACGAGGAAGCGGCTTCCATTTGGGAAAGCTGCGGCATTCCGCGCGAGCGGATCTTTTATCTGCCGAGGAGCGACAACTGGTGGGGGCCTGCGGGTTTGACCGGTCCATGCGGTCCCGATACGGAAATTTTTTACGATACGGGGAAAGAAGCCTGCGCTTCTCACTGCCGGCCGGGCTGTCCGTGCGGAAAATACGTCGAAATCTGGAACAACGTATTTATGCAGTACAATAAAACCGCAGACGGTACGTTCGAACCACTTTCGCGAAAATGCGTCGACACCGGCATGGGAGCCGAGCGCACGGTCGCGATGCTCGGCGGTATGAAGTCCGTTTACGAAATCGATGTTTTCGTTCCGATCATCCGCTGCATCGAATCGCTTTCCGGAAAAAAGTACGGCGAAAATGAAGACGTCGACATATCGATCCGCATCATTTCCGATCACGTGCGCACGGCGACTTTTATTTTGGGCGACCAAAAAGCCGTGACGCCGAGCAATGTCGGCGCGGGTTATATCCTGCGCAGAGTGATCCGCCGTGCGGTGCGCCACGGGCGGAAGATCGGCATCGAAGGCGCCTTTCTCGCAAAGCCTGCGGACGTCGTCATCGGCGAATACGTTAAAGCTTACCCCGAATTCGAAGGCAAAAAAGATTTTATTTTCGAACAGCTCGGCGCGGAAGAGGATAAATTCCTTGCGACGCTGAAAAAAGGCGAAGCGGAGTTTGAAAAGCTTTTGCCGAATTTATTAAAAAATCCGCAAAAAACGATCCCCGGCCGCGTCGCTTTCAGACTCTACGATACGTTCGGTTTTCCGATCGAATTGACCGAAGAGCTCGGCCGCGAACACGGTATGACGGTCGATATCGATTCGTTCAGAGAAGCGGAAAAAAAGCATCAGGAAGAATCGCGCACGCTGAGCGCCGGCGCTTTTAAAAGCGGTCTCGGCGATCATTCGGAGATTTCGACGAAATATCATACGGCGACGCACTTGCTGCACGAAGCGCTCAAACGGGTGCTCGGGCCGGAAGTCGCGCAAAAGGGTTCGAATATTACGCCCGAACGCCTCCGCTTCGATTTTTCTTTTTCGCGTGCATTGACGAAAGAAGAAGTGCAAAAAGTCGAAGATTTGGTAAACGAACAGATCGCGCGTGACCTTCCCGTTTCGGTGGAAGAAATGAGCCTCGACGACGCCAAAGACACCGGAGCGCGTGCGCTTTTCGGCGACAAATACGGCGAGCGCGTTACGGTGTATTCCATCGGAGACTTCAGCAAAGAAGTGTGCGCAGGCCCGCACGTCGAGCATACGGCGCAGATCGGGCAGTTTAAGATAACGAAAGAGCAGTCATCTTCCGCAGGCGTGCGCCGCATTCGCGCGGTCATTTCGGGCGGGCTTCCGCTCGGAGCTTAGCGGCAGGCGCATCTTCGTTCCGGTATGCGCTCGTGTAACACATCGCAGTGCAATTTGTTATTATTGAAAAGGACTTAGATACAATGAAAGTAAACCGTTTTACCCTCATTTATTGCATGTTGATGATTTCGGCCGCGTCCGTTTTTGCGCAGTCGGATTTGCAAGTGCTTGCAGTTATAAAGCTCAACAAGAGTGAATCGATTACCGTCAAGCAGCTTAAAACGCGCGTCGGCGTGTATGAAAAGCAGGCGGGCAGGGTGCTGACCGTCGATGAGCGCAAGCAGACGCTCGACGCCCTTATCTCCGAAAAGCTCATCAATCAGGCGGCGCAAAAAGCGGGTATTTCCATTCCCGACAGCACGGTAAATCAAAACTTTCTCCAGTCGATGTCGCAGATGATCGGCAGAAACGATACCGTTACCGAACAGGAACTCAATACGTTTGTTCGTCAGCAAACGAAGATGTCGCTCGATGAGTTTATGAGGCAGCAGGCGGGCATGTCCATCGCCGAATATAAAGAATACCTTAAAGCGCAGATCACGGCGCAGCAGTATATCCAGCAGCAGCGGGAAGCCGAACTCCGCAGCGTTGCGCCGACGGACGAAGATATCCGCTCGTTTTACGAAATGAATAAAGCGAATTTCGTGTGGAGCGATATGCTCCGCCTCTTCCTCGTGATCGTGCCGAAAGGCGCCGCTCCGGACGACGCAAAAGCGAAGGCGACGGAGATGTGGAATACGCTCAAAAGCGCAAAGGATCCGAATGCGGCACGCACGCAGATCGGCGTCCGTTCTCAGGCTGAAAAATCCGGTTTTCAAGCGGGCGAAATGCTTATCAATAAAACCGAAACGAGCGCCGTGCAGCTCGGCATATCTTACCGCGTGCTGCTCGAACTCTTTTCCCGCACTCCCGGATATATTTCCGACGTGCAGGACAACGACACGAATTATCAATTTTATTCCATCATAGAAAAATACGACGCGAAACTGCTCGGCTTGAGCGATATCGTCCGTCCGGGAACGACGATCACCGTCTACAATTACATCAAGCAGTATCTCGGTCAGCAGCAGCAGATGGCGTACCTGCAAAGGGCCGCAAACGAGATTTCCAAATCGCTCGACGTAAGCGAAAACGTCGACCGCAAAAAAACCGGCGCCGAACTGGATAAACTTTTAAGCTGGTAAGGAAATCGCGTGTCGCGCAGAAAGGGCAGGGTGCTTGCATTTCAAACGCTGTACTCTTACGAAGTGGGCGGCATCCCGCTTGAAGACCTGCTCTCATTTTCGTGGGTGTCGGAAAGCGGTGTCCCCGCCGAAGATACGAACAAAGACGAATACGTATTTGCACGGCTTTTGGCCGCCGGCACGGTCGAGCATCTTTCCGAAATAGACGAAAACATAAAAAAACACCTCGCCGCAAATTGGGATCTCGACCGCGTAAACAAAGTATCGCTGTCCATTTTGCGCATGAGCGTGTATTCGCTCCTATATCAAAAAGACGTCGGCGCTTCCGTCGTCATAGACGAAGCCATACAGATCGCAAAGGAATTCGGAGCGGACGATTCGTTCCGCTTTATCAACGCGGTCCTCGATAAAATCGGCAAAGCCGTTTCCGTGCCGCCTCCCGCCGAAGCATCCGCCGAGTAAGGGACGGGGCGAGGGACGTCATGAAAAAAAAGTTCGTGTGTTTTGGCGTACGCGATTTTTGTCTCCGGCGGAATTCCGCTCATCTTCCGAACGCGTTTTGTTTTTTTTTATTAATTGTTAATTTTTGTTTCGTCGTATGTGCCGCATCGTGCAGGATGAGCGCTTCCCGTTCGTCGTTTACCGGTATGCTCGATGATATCGACGCGCTCAGCGAACAGGGACAGGACAGGGACGCGCTTTCGGAATTGAAAAAAGCCGAAAAACACGTATACGATTCGTGGTCGCGCATCGGCATCTACCGCCGTTATTTTGAAATGGGAGAGACGGCTCTTGCCGAGCGGACGCTTGTGCGCGGATTGAAGCGCAATCCGAAAAATCCCGAAATGTCCGCGGTGTACGCGCAGTTTTTGATGCGTGCGGGGCGGGGAGCGGAAGCGGTAAAGGTCTCCGAATGCCTTCGCGGTACGCGTTTCGGCTCGGTGTATTCCGAAGCGTACTTGCGAGAACTTGTATCCGAAAAAGAAGCAAGCGCTTCCGAGTATTTCGATAAACGATTTTTTTCCGTCTTTTGCGACGCATACGCCGGTTCGAACGATGCATATTGGCTGCGAGATGCGGCGCTTATCTGTTTAAAAGACGGCGATTACGATACGGCGTATTCCCTAAAACCTACAGATTGCTTTGAGCCTGAAGATGCGTTTTTTTGGAGCCTCGTCATGTTCGATTCGTGCCGCTTCGGAGAAGCGGCCGCCTATGCCGAAAAAGCGCGTTCGCTCTATCCGACTTCTTCTATCCGCTCCCGTCACAGAGTGTCGCCCGTCGAAATAGCTGCCGTCCTCTCCGATTCGCATATCGCGCTTTCGGAGACGGAAGAAGCCGAGCGGGCGAGGCGCAGCGTGATCGCCGAAATGGAGCGGAATACCGGCGGCATGAACATTGCGGACGAAAATGTGAGTTCTCTTTTACCCGCGCTCTTTGTCGACAGCGCGCTGTACGCCGAAGCGAACGGCAACGACGACGAAGCGAGCCGCCTTTTAACCGATACGGTAAACGCATGGCCCGATTATGCGCCGGCCCTCATCGCGTATGCGGATTTTGCACGGCGGACGAGTATGTCTCCGTCGGAAGATTTGCAGGAACTCACGCTCAGGGACAACGGACTTGCGACGCTCAAGATGGAAGCTTACGACAGGCGCGCAAAGATTCCGGTGAGCGACGCCGAATATCGTATCGACCGGAGTCTCGAAAGAATCAATAATCCCGTGTTGTATATCGCACGCTTGCATTTAAAATACGAAACCGATTTTTCTCTGACACCGGATGAAAAAATATCCGACGTATGGAACGAACTCGAACGCAGCAGTGTCGGCGCAAACGTCTATCCCGATGTTATTTTCGAATTTGCGCTGAACCGCCTTTTAGCCTACCGGCGTTACGACGACGCTTTCCGCCTCTTTCGAAAGAGCATCGCTGCAAAATACGATTTCGACGCATCGCGCGATTTTTGGGAAAATTGTGCGGCGAGTGTCCGCGATATGACGATCCGCGAAGCCGAATATGCGGCGTGGTTTGCAGCTTACAGCCGGCTTGCCGATACGGCGATACGACTCTACGAATACTGCGTGTATGAGAGCGGCGGCGGCACGGACGGCAAAACGATTTCGTCCCTCGTCTCCACGCCGTCGTGCATGAACCTCGCGATGATATACGAAAGCCTCGGCTCGAACGTACAGGCGCTCGATCTCTATGCGGCCTCTTCCGTCCGTGCTGCGGACGCGATGCAGCGGGCTGAAATCCAATACCGCATGGCGCTCATCTACAGCGCACAGGGCAAAACGAGGGAAGCACTCCGTTCGGCCGGTTACGCGCTCGCCCTTGTTCCGACTCATGCGCGCGCAAAATTGTTAAGAGACCGCCTTACGGAACAAAGCCGATAGGGCAGATTGCTAGGATGCCGCCACCGGCAGTACCGCCGTAACGCCGCCCGTGCCGAGCAAAGCTTTCAGTTTAAATGCAGGATGATCGTTCTTCCGCCGTTTCCGGTCCCGCGCCGTCATCGGGGAGCATGGTATCGGCTACAGCGTTAAATTCGTTCATAAATATTTCTTTCCGATATTATCGCGAGTTAAAACATCGCACACTCGAACACGCAAAATATATCATCTCGGTACGCTTTTACAACTTCGATTTTTCCGCTACACTGCGCCTATGAATTTCATTATGCAAAAACTGCCGGAAGCGGGCGACACGGTCGTCGTCGGACTTTCGGGCGGCGTCGATTCCACGGTTACAGCCCTGCTCCTCAAACAGAAGGGCTGCCGAGTCATCGGCGTAACGATGTCGCTGTGGAAAGGCGATTTACCCGAACTGCACGGCGGCAAAAAATTTCGTTCTTCGTGCTACGGTACCGACAAATCGGAAGATATAGCGGAGTGTGAAAAATTCTGCAACGAAAACGCCATCCCGTATCGCGTCATCGACGTTAAAGACGAATATCAAAAACAAGTGATCGATTATTTCAAATCGGAGTACCGCGCAGGCAGAACGCCGAATCCGTGCATCCGCTGCAACAGTTTTGTTAAATTCGGTGCACTGCTCGAGGGCGTGGAAAAGCAGGGTATCGCCTACGATTATTTTTGTACCGGTCACTATGCGCGCATCGTGAAGCCGGAGGCGGGGCTTTGGCACACCGATGCGAAACCTGCGATGATAGCGACGGCTCTCGACAGTGCAAAAGATCAAACGTATTTTTTGTATCGCATACCGTCGGCGACGCTCGATCGGGTACGCTTTCCGCTCGCGGAGATCGAAAAAAAAGACGTGTTCCGTATTGCGAAGGAAAATCGCCTCGCTGCTTCGGAAAAAGCCGAAAGCCAAGATTTTATCTCGCCCGAATATTTCGATGCTCTGTTTTCCGATAAAGAATCGCTTCCGGGCGATATCATCGATCTCGACGGGCGCGTGCTCGGCCGTCACCGCGGCATCGAACACTATACGATAGGGCAGAGGAGGGGGCTCGGCGTATCGTCGGGGAAACCGCTGTACGTTCATTCGATCGATGCAAAAAACAATCTCGTTATCCTTTCGGGAAGCGAAGATTTGGATGCGCGCTCTCTCATCGCCGACGACTTCGTGTGGCCGGGTGATGTCGTGCCGGATGCTCCGTTCGATGCGCTCGTAAAAATCCGCTTCGCTTCCCGTCCGATACGGGCTCGCGTTGAACCCTATGCATCGCATACGGGGGAGTCGTTTGCCGGAAAGCCGTACCGTATTTCGTTTGCGGAGAACGCGCACGCCGCAGCGCCGGGTCAGTCCGCCGTGCTCTACATCGACGGCGTTATCGCAGGCGGCGGCATTATCCGCAGAGCCGACAAAGATGCGTGAGAGATCGAATTCGCTTTGAAATTGATATTTAACCTATTGACAAAGTAGGAAATAATTTGTACAGTCGATATGACTGAAATCAGGAGACAATACTATGAAAAAGAGTATTTTAGCGATTGTAGCGGCCGCCGCGGTATCGGTCGGCTGCTCGAAAAAATCGGAAGTGAAAGTGCTGACCGTCGGCGCAACGCCCGAGCCGCACGCGGCGATCCTCAATCTGCTCGTCGACGATCTTGCCAAAGAAGGTATTACGCTGAAAGTGCAGGAATTCACCGACTACGTCGTGCCGAACGAAGCGGTCGAATCGGGGCAGATCGATGCGAATTATTTTCAGCATCTTCCGTACATGGAGTCGTTCAACAAAGAGCGCGGCTTTCATCTCGTAAGCGTTGCGGGCATCCACATCGAACCGCTTGCGCTGTATTCGCACAAAATAAAAAGCGCGGACGATCTGAAAAACGGAGCGGTGATCGCGATCCCGAACGATCCGACAAACGAAGGCCGCGCGCTGCTTTTGCTGCAGTCGAAGGGTTTGATCAAGCTCGACGATAAAGCCGGTCTTACCGCCGTTCCCGCCGACATCATCGAAAATCGCTTGAATCTCAAATTCCGCGAGATCGAAGCGGCATCTCTTCCGCGCACGCTCGACGACGTCGACGCCGCGGTTATCAACGGAAATTACGCGCTTCCCGCAGGGCTTACCGCATCGAAAGACGGACTCCTCGTCGAAGGCGCGGATTCGCCTTATGTCAACATACTCTGCGTCAAAGACGGCTTACAAAACGACGAACGCATCAAAGCGCTTGTCAAAGCGATGACGAGTCAAAAAGTAAAAGATTATATAACTGAGCATTATCCGAACGGCGAAGTTATTGCGGTATTTTAATAAATCGTCAGAGAATACGATGTCGCCGTTACTGCACCCAAGATGTCGGTGAGGGCGATGCCGAGCGTATTTTTCCCCGGGGTCAGCGTCACCTCTCCCAAAAGCTGGAGGCGTTCGTCGGGGTAGAGTGCTTCTTTCGGATAATTTTTCCGTCCCGCGGCGTAGACGACGCTTCCGTTTTGGATGAGCTGGTCGTACGAGATTTCGTCGGCGACGATGCCGTTTACGACGACGCGCGTTTTATACGGCATCGCAACGCTTTGGCGCTGGCGGTACACGCGGTACGAGCCTGCAGGCAGCGTGCGCTGAACGAGCAAATCGCAGCGCGTGCCCTTGCCTTCAAGCGTAATGCCTGAAAGCGAAAGCGAGAGTTCTTTTCCGACTCTCGGCATGAGGACGCGCGGATTTACCGCATTGCCGCTCGCCGTATCGATAGTTTGAAATTCAAGGCTCGAACGCCCCTGCTGCCAGCCGGCATTTCCGCTCGAACCGAAGACCGTTCCCGCCGCCGCTTTTTCCGTGTCGTAGAGAGAAGCGGGAATCGTTTCTTTGTCGATATTCCCGTATACCGTCATGAGATCGTCGCCGTGCGCGAGTATGACGGCGTTTCCGAGCGCCGACGGAAAAAATACGGAATCGTCTTCGTATTCGTTTATGACGGCGACGACATATCCGTTGTCGGCGGCTTTTATGTCCGACGTATCGGCGAAGATGAGAGAAGTGCTGATTATGCCGCCGCGGAGCTGTCCGAAATACGAATAAAACGTATCCGACATCACTTCATCCTGCGGCCAGTCGAATGCCCTAAGCGGCAAAGCTGCAAGGAGCAGCAGTGCGAGCAGCGGTATAATAAAAATCGATTTTCGTTTCATAGTTTTCCCGTTAATTTTTTGTAATCTTTATCCGCGAAATAGATGAATCTTTTCCGACAAAGAGGTTTTCGCCGTCCGTGCGGATAAAGGCGGATTGCGCGTCAAACGAAAAGGAAGCGATCATCGTGTCGAATTTTTCGATCGCGTATACCGTATACTTTGTCTCGTCCCGTGTCAGCACAAAGACGAGATCGCCGGACTCTTCAAGCGAAATCGCCTGTCCGCAGATTGCAAGGTGAGAAGCTTTGCCGCTCTTCGTGTCGACGATGCCGAGCGTGTTTTTATAATTGTACCACACGGTAGATCCGTCTTTACTGAATTCGACGAGGCGTTGGCGTGGATCGCTTTGCCCGACGTATTCGTGAAAGACGACCTTTGACTGTGCTTCGTATTTTTTCATCAGTACGAAGCGCTGCCTATTTTGTCCTGCAACCAACGCGATCATGGAACCGTCGGAAGAAAGGGCGGCGCCGAGGATCACTTGGTAGTCGCTTCCGCCCGGAGAAAATTTTTGGATCATCGTTCCGTCTGAGGAAAATTGCCTTACCGTCCCGTCGGCAAATCCTGCAACGCAGCCGGAAAGCGACGAATCGAAAGCGGTGATCGGAACCGTGCCGTTGTATTCCCACTTGCGCTTTCCGTCGGAATCGCACTCGACGAACGAAGCGCCGCCTGCCAAAAAGACGAAGATACGGTCTTTATCGAAGAGCGGAAAACCGCTTTCCGTTATCGTGCCGGCTTTTTGTCCGTCGGGCGTGAAAAAATCGATCGATGAACCGTAAGTGTTGTACGGAGCATAATATCGTTCCGAAATCGCGGCTTTGAACGGAAAGGTTTCGACCGATAAAAGCTTGCCGCTTTCGGTAAAATAACCCATCGTCTGTCCGAGTTTGAAATACAGCGGCTTTTCGCCTGAGGCGTCCGCTTTTTGTATGTGCGCGTTTACATCGAGTTTCCATTGCGGTATGAATTGATGCTCTTTTGCAAGCGGCTCGGCGGCTAAGATAATATATACGATGCTGAAAACGATGCCCAAAAAGACATAAAAAGCGACGCCTTTTTTATGTTTCATGATGGAAAATATGCTATAATAATACGGAAAACAAGTCAATGACTTGAGCGCTGTCCTCCGTTGTAAAGTCAAAAGCTCCCGACGACATTTCCGTTTTTCAGCGAGTTAAGCATTTCGAGCGTTTTACTATCCGTTTTTTCGGCGGAGACCTTTTGTAAAATCCGCTCCGCAAAAGGTTTCATACCTTTCAGCATTACCGAAAAATATCCTTTTTTACCGTCGGCGCACTTTATTACGAACCATTGCATCGCAGGCGAATACTTTATATTGACGATCGAATTCCATTCCATCGATATTTTTTTTAAATTTATTTTTCTGTAGATTATTGCATATTCATCGTATGTATATTTTTCGATAAAATACATGTAGACGAGAAAGAGACCGAGCAAGGCGAAAGCCGAAAACAGTATCGTCGTTACCGCCGACTCCGTTCCGTTCGGAAAAAGATTTGAAAACAATGCGAATCCGGCGAACATCAAAAAATCGATAAGCCCGATGATAAAAATATACATCGGCAATTGTAATGTATTGCCGGCGTTCGTGTCCAAGTCTTTTTTCTTGTTTCGCTTCATCAAATAGAAAATAAACGATATTAAGATACCGGTAATAACCGGTCGGATTATGTCGCTCATATTTACTCCCGCAAAATCTTTGTGTCGTTTGAAAGATATCGATATTATTATATCAGGCTTTGCTCCGCTGTCAATTCGGAGAAAAAATCGTGTAGGAAAAGCCGGCTGCTGACGACCGGCGTTCCGCGTACTGCCTTCGTATCCGCTGTTCGGGATCCGTGCACAAAAGATAGAGCGCACACGTAAAAAGCCATTCGGCGGGTTTCATCAAAATGTAGACGATGTCTGCGCGGAGCTTGGTCGTGATGAGGCGCGAAACGGGATAGCCGTGCGTGTCGTAAAAACGGCGGAGCACCCTGTGCAGGCGAAAAAAGCGTTCCTGCAAAAGCTCTTCAAAGGCGTTTGCAACCGAAAGCTGGCGGTTTACGACGATCTTTTGCCCGCGCCGCATACCGAACCGAAGCGGTTTTACCAGCACGCAGTGTCCGCCGGCTGCAACCGTGCACAGATAGTGCCCCTCGTACGCAAGCGGAGGAGGCGGCACCTGCGCCGAAAAGGTCCAATCCGCCGTCATCGTAAAAGCCTTTGCCGGTCCGTCCGACCCCTGTCCGAACAAAATCAACACGATGTCGATAACAAGTGCAAGCGGAAGCACGGCGACAAAGGCTGCCGCATACCATTTCGACGCGCGGGAAAGAAAGCCGTACAGTTTTTTCTGCCACGTGTACGCCGCATCGGCACGGCGCGCTTCAATCAGTGCGAGCTGCCCCCGTATCTGGCGCCGTATGTGAAAAACCGAAAGCAGCAAAAGGTTCACGTGGTAAAGGTAGGGCAGCATGTATACAAAACCGTCCGAATCAAAATCCCTAAAATCGGAAAGATTCCAAAATTTTTTTGAAATCTGAAGTGCGAATAAAATGTTTTCGACATTTCCGATGCAGATGCCCGCCAGTGCAAGAACCGCAACGAGCGGAGAAAGTTTTTCTGCCGGAAAAAAGGCGATGACAAAAAGCCCTGCAAACCCCGCCGCACACGGAACGATAAACGAGAGAAAATATTCGGAACTGATGATTTGGTGCATTGCATATTCATCTACCGGCTCGTGCCACGGTATGCTCGTAATACTCTCGGATGCCAAGAAAACCTGATAGCAAAAGAGTCCGTACACAATAGTAACGAAAAGCAGCGCGATCGGAAAACGTTCCGTCTTTGCAAACAGGTTTCGTACGTTCAAAACGGTCAGGACAATCGGCGGGATAATAAAAATACACGCAAGTATCAAGAATATATCCATATACACTCCTTATGGTATGCGGCTGCACGCCTCATTGTGCGCCGCCCGTCTTTGATGCAACAGAACAAAAATGCCTTCGACAACCATATAGCCGAAGATAATCGTGCCGGTCTTAAACTGATAAATCGAATCGCTCTCCCAGTCCGAATGAGGAACAATATCCGTCTTCGCAAGCAGCATCAACAGAACATACGACAGCGCATATATCGGGACGGGGAAAAACGGGAGCACAAGGTATTCCCATCTGCGCAAGCGCAGCTTGAACACAAACGCTATGATACTGTTGGCGCAAAAAAGCGAAAACGGCACGGCAAGCTGCCAAGCAAGATACTGCAGCCGCACGCCGCATTGTGCCCCGACGCTCTGCGTCGGGGTATGTTGATTATGACTAGCTCTTCTCCCATTTGTCTTGAAGCGCTTGATCCCATTCAAATTCCATGTCGAAGTGTCCGTTTTTCTCAAGCGTGTATACGGCTCTGTTCCATTTGTGTTCCGGAAACATGGATTCTTGAAGCTCAAAAACACACACACCTAAATCTATATCCAAATCATCATCTAAAAGTTCAAATGATTTTTTTTCTCCGCTTTCTAGATAATAAAATGGTGTTGTGTTAAACATTTTCCACATGCTTGATTTGATTTCAATTGTGATATATTTCCAATCTTCTTTTATTGAGCTGCAAGCAATGTCTGCAAGTAATTTATACACATCCGTCATTCTGATATCTCCTAATTATAAAACTCATATTTTGACAATTTTCTATTTCCAAATTCATCAGTAGTTATGCTATTAATAATAAATTTATCTGGTCTTTTACTCTCTGAACCGCTAGGATAACGTAGTTCATCCTCTCAAGCTCTGTTGTCTTATGTTTTGTGGGCGCATTTTTGCTAAAGCAAAAAACAGGCTTTCCGCCGTTCCGCTTTCGCTTCATTCCTACGCTTCGCTTCGGAACGCCTTTCGGCGCGGCTACAATCCTTTGCGCGGGTTGTGTTTATATAATGTCCGTCAGAAAATACTTAACCTAAATACTTTCTAATAGACACTCAAGGTCTCCATACTTCCCTTGAGTTTATGTCAAAGAACAACTTTTGTATGTGATGATATTTAAAACCTAATTTAAACGTAATTCTAGATTTTGTTTTAGTTGTGCAAGGAATTCTTTTGCTGTTTCTCGACCAAAATCATTAGCTGACATAGGAATGTTAAACCAATGCTCCATATTAAAGCTTTATCAGATGTGCCTCAACGAGGGAGTATTCCATTATTTACATTTTTACTCCAGGATGCCAAGCTCGCTCTTTGGGATTTCGTTGCCGTCCTTGTCGTAGTATAAAATGTTTGTTACGCTCTCGGTCTCATCTCTGTACTCAATGACTCTATACACTTTTCCCTTGTAAAGTTGTTTTTCATAGTATTGCTCAGAGTACAGTTCTTTTCGTTCTTTACTGTATTTACTCACATATTTTGTAAACAGCGTACTTCTTTTTGTTGTATCCACATAATATTCATGGAAATAAGTTCCGTCAGGGTTTTCTGTATGCACTAATTTTAATAAACCATGGGGGTTATTTTCATAGATAGATATTTGCAAATACGGTTTTTCATTCTCATAGGGATAGTCTGGATATGAGTAATAACTTTCAAGAATTATCAGTCCTTCAGAATTTCTTTTATACTCCTCCCTTACATGAACACGCTGATCATTTTTTCCATATTCAAAATAACTCTGATTAACTTCACTTGCCTGATTGTAATAGAATATTGATTTTACTTTGTTATTTCCTTTCAAAGTGAGTGTGTAAATAGTCTTTGTAAGGTTTTCAATATTATTCGGCTTGAAATATGAATTAATCACAATAAAATATTCATCATCTTCCTTTTTTACAGTTGCAACTGAATATTCCATTAGGCTGTTTTCATTATAAAAGAACTCCTTTTTGTCAAAAATACCAGTTACAAGGTTCAGGTTGTATGTTATTGTATATGTATAATTATATTTATTATCTGAGCTGAACACTTCTTTTATGATTCTTGCAACCGGCAATGTATTTCCCTGCAATCTTGTTTCAATAAGCCCATCTTCTTCTCCATCGTAAGTTTCTATTACTACGGCATCGCCGGTTTCTTTGTCTGTGGTATACTCTCGTGAAATCATTTCCGCTGAGAGAGCAGAGAGATTTAAGATTATGATTAATGATAGTATCTGTTTTTTCATGGTTTATATACACTCCTTATGGTATGCGGCCGCACGCCCGCTTAGTCCCACAGGTATTTTTGCATCCGCTCTTTGCGTTCTTTAAAACTGTAATGATCGACGGTTTTTTCCGTGAATGCGCTTTGTATCGGTGCGCGGAAAATCGGGAGGGCGGACTTTTCATCTTCCCGAATCAACGTAAACAACTCATCGGAAAGCGGGATAAACCATACCTCGCCTAAAACGGTGTCATCGTATTTTGAGCCCTTAAAGACATCTGCAATTTCCAGCCTGTAGGCGCCTTTTTCAAGAAGACGCGGATTTTTTACAGCGTTCAAATGCTCTTTTACCGATCCATCGTACACGCCGAATCCCGAATATACGTCTTCAAGTTCGATTTTCGCCTTTACGGTTCCGGCAGCGGTTTTAAGCAGCATCGATTGCACGCGGTTATTTTCTCTCCATGCGCTCGTTCTGTCTGTGCCGGAAAACGGAGAACCGGCATCAAAACGGTTACTTTGATTGTCGCTGTAAAACGGAAAGCGGGTCAGTCCGTTGACGGCAAAAGGCCCGAAGGCGTTTTTTGTCAGCGTAAAGCTTATCCACTCGCCTATGCCGTCACCTTTCTTCCCTTCCACCCAGCCGTTATACAGATCGGCATCGAACGAAGTTTCAGGTGCATAATCGGAAACTTTCACTTTTTTTTCTTCAGGATACCAATTGTTTTCCATTTCGTAGTATCGATAGGTGCCTTTTAAGTATGATGATGCGGAAATACCGGTTACAAAATCCTGCTTTTCAAAATCGTCTTTAAATACCGGACGGTACCCTGCGTCATCCCCATACGATGCGCCGCTGAACATAAAATATTCGCCTTGAGCAGGCTTATAGTTTTCAAATAGGTGAAAGTGAAGTATGTCGGTAAATGTTTTCGGCTTTGTACTGCCGTTTATCACTTTCATATTCATATCCGTCATTACCAGCAATTTCCGTATCGCGCCTTTCCACGTGCCGCCTGTCGAGATGTCGTAATAGCTCTCATAAGCGCTGCCGTGATAGCTTCGTTTTGTCGACGCAACTGCGTACGATATTTCGACTTTCGCAGGTTTTGACGGTTTAAAATCAAGTTCATGATAAAAATGTAAGACAATCGTAAGATACGAGTACTCGCCGTTGTCGCGGTCGTCATCGGTCTTTATTTCGGATCGGGGATTGATCTGTACGGTTGTTTCGATTCCCACGTTTAAAACCGGAACGGGTTTTCCGTCAAGGAAAATGGAGCAGCTTTCATACGCACTTCTACAGCATGCTAAAGTGCCGTTTTCTCCATACAGGCTGCCTGAATCATATAGGCTTGCTGTCGGTATGCCGTACGTTTCAAGCTCTACAAGATATTCGCTGTATGTGCTTACCCGAAGCTTTTTGTCGCGGCCTGCTATATCCGAAAGCGGGATCGTTTGCTCCCACAGCTTATCTTCCGTCTCCGAAAGCGGTTTATTCAAAGCAATTGACCAGAGATGCCGATCCGGCCTCGAATTCCAAGAATAATTCGGGCAAGCCATACCGTTTTCGATTTTAAATTTTGTCTGTATGACGACGGGAAAGGCGCACGGCACTTTTACCGGCTGGGATACCGTATTGCGGAATGCGAATACGGCCAGTGCATTGTCATTGTTGAAGTAGAGGATTTCGTTTTCAAGCGCAATTTTATCGTTCGGCTCTTTTACATAGATATTGCCGTACGTCCAGTCTTCAGGATGATAGCTTCCGCCGTCGTCGGCAAAGACCGAAACTAATGCGGCCGTCATAATCAAAAAAATAAATACCGGTTTTTTCATTTTTACCTCCGAAATAAGGTGCAGCGAAGACTGTTTATATGCCGGATCGGTTTAGCCCCTTTATAAAGTACAAACGCATTTTGCGGCATTTGAGAAGTATAGCAAGTTCTGCTCGGAAAAGAAAGCGCAGTTGTTGATGTTGTTGATGAAAGCGTTGTATCGGGATAAAATAAAAGTATCGTATTTGCAAACGATAAAATTTTTGACGAGCGCCTGCAGCTTTTGGGAGATGTGACGCTCATTACGGGAGGCTTTATGACAATAGCCGATGAACAACTGCACGCTCTCTTTGAAAAAGCGCTCGAAGCTTCAAAATATGCATACATACCTTATTCGCATTTTCCTGTCGGCGCCGCCCTGCTCACGGAAGACGGAAAAATCATCACCGGAGCGAATATCGAAAACCGCTCTTTCGGGCTTACGAACTGCGCCGAGCGCAGCGCGATTTTTACCGCTGCTTCTCAAGGCATGCGTAGTTTTGCAGCGATAGCGATCGCAACGCCCGCATCCGATTATCCGGTCGGTCCCTGCGGCGCGTGCCGTCAAGTGCTCAGCGAATTCGCGTCGGATGAAACGCCCGTCGTATTCGGTCCCGACTGGAAGAGCTGCGTCAAAACGACGCTCGGCGTACTGTATCCCTATGACAGTTTGCACGAGCTTGCGTCGAACGGCGGCGGTCTCTGAAATCTGCGGTTTCGGCGCTGATCGACTGTAAAACAATACCGTTTTCATGAAAACGGTGTAAATCTTGACAAAATATCGCAAATAGTACAGAATTGTTCGATTATGGAAGACACGATCCTCACCATCGAAGAAGTTGCAAATTATCTCCGCGTTTCCGACCGCACCGTCTACGATTGGGCGCAGCGCGGCGAAATCCCCGCAGGCAAAATCGGAACCGTGTGGCGATTTAAAAAATCGGAAGTTGAAAAGTGGGTTAACGAGCGCCTCTCGTCTTCGGCCGGCCGCAAAAAAGACGATGTCGTGCAGGTAAAAAACATCCTCTCTCCGAACCGCGTCATCTTTATTTCGCAAACTTCAAGGCACGACGCTCTCGTCGAACTTGCGACTGCGCTTTCGAGCGCTCCGCAGGTAAAACGTTCCGATGAACTCGTCTCCGAAATCTTAAAGCGGGAAGAGCTTATGTCCACGGCGATCGGGCGCGGCATCGCGATCCCGCACGTGCGTCTTTCATCCGTCACCGATTTAGTTATGGCGGTCGGCGTGTGTAAAACGCCCGTCATCGATTTTCAACCCATCGACGATATGCCCGTCTCACTTTTGTTTATGATAGCAGCGGCGTACAACCAGCATTCGTATTATTTGCAGACGCTTTCGTATTTTTCGGCAAAGCTCAAAAAAAAGGAACTCCGCGACAGCCTTTTAAATGCCGCGACGACCGATGACGTATATAAATTATTAATCGAAGCGTGATCTTGCTCGGCGATAAGCGTGTCCGGTTCGGCAGGTGTTTACGGCAGTTCCACCGCAATCCATTTTTTCGCATCGCTGAAATCCGAAGCGATCAAACCGAGGGACACGTGAGCCGTCGTCTCTCCGAGTAAAAAATCTTTTCCGCCCGAACTCATGCGTGCATTTTCTTTCGGAGATACGGACGGAACGAGGGCGCCGAAAATGGCGTGGCTGTAATCGCGCGATACGAAAAGCGCGCACTTCGTTCCCGCGTTTTCAAGAAGAGTGCAGAGTAAAAGGCTTCGCGTGTCGCAGTCCGATCCGCTTCCGGTGAGGGCGGCGGGAAGGGATGTAAAATCCGCGGCATTTATTTTGCGCTCATAGCGAAACCCCTGCACCCAAGTCAAAAGAAGCGATGCAAAAGCGGTATCGGGATATTCGGGATTTAAAGCCGCAGCATCTTCTTGAAGCGCGCTTTGCACATCGAAGGCTGTCCGCTTTAAGCGGCCGCAGCTGTCGCGGAAAATCGTGCGGTAATAGCGCTGCCACGCTTCTTTCCACAGCGGACTTGCCGCGTACATTTTTAAAACCGCAAATTCCATATCGATGACGAAATCGGCCGCCTCTTCGTCTTCCGCACCGATGCTCGTGCGAATCGTTCGTCCGTTGATCGAAAGCTCTATATCCTTTCGTTCGGCTGCGGGATAGGCATAACGCGCGACGATGCCTTCTTCCCTATAGCTTCCGCGGTCGACGGCGAGGGAGTTTAAAATCGATAAGATAAAAGGCTCGCAGCTTTTTTCGTTTCGTTCGTTCGCATAGCATAAAACTGCGATGTGCGCTCCGTTTAAAGGAAGTTCGACCGCGAGCGCCCATCCCTTATAGCGGACGCCGCCGAGCGTCATCGAAAAGGTTCCGAGAGCCGAATCCGTGCCGCGCCATGCGAACGATTCTTTTTCGCCCCTTCCGTCCGGCAATTTTCCGACCGCGCCGTCGAAGGCTTGTGCGCTCGACGCATAGGTGCCGCTTTTATAGAGCTTTATCGCAGTAACGACCGGAACGTTCGCGTATGAAAAGAGGTAGGACGTACCGTCGTCCGTCGCGTCCGAAAGTTTGAAACCTTCCGGCATATCGAGCGCCCAGCCGTATGTGTTGTCGACGACCGTTTCGGAAGCGACGGGGGATATGCTGCAGAAGAAGATAAAAGCCGTGCAGACTGCGGCAAAAAAACGGGCAAAGCTTCTTGTCATTTTACGGTACCTCGTCTATAGTTATCGAAATGAATGCGATCCCCATTGTATACGAAAACGAAGAGATCATCATTATAAACAAACCCGCAGGCGTTTCGGTACAGGGAGGGGAGGGCGTCGCTCATCCGCTTGACAGGGAGCTTCCCGAACAGACGGGGTACGAAATTTTTCTCGTACACCGCCTCGATAAAGATACGTCGGGTCTTATGATCACGGCAAAGACAAAGGCCGCCGCCGCCAAGTGGTCAAAGCTCGTCGCATCCCGTGCGGTAAAAAAAGAATACGATGCGATTTGCATCGGAACTTTTTCGGAGCGACAGGGTGTAATAACGGACGACATCGTGCAGCATGGAGAAGTAAAACGGGCTGTTACGCAATATGCGGTAAGCGAAGTTTTCGAAATCGACTGCGGCGGAGAAAAGCTTTCGCTTTCGCTCGTTCATCTCACGCTCGAAACGGGGCGTATGCATCAAATCCGCATCCACTTGGCAAAGAAAGGATGTCCCATTGCGCTCGACGACAAACACGGAAACTTTGCAAAAAATAAATTATTAAAAAAATACTGCGGTACGAAACGACTGCTCTTGTGCGCATCGCAGCTTTCTTTTCCGCTTTCGGGTAAAGAAAAGATCGTCCGCATCGCATTGCCGGATTATTTCGAAAAACCGATCCGCGGGCAGTAGCCGATTCTTCGTTGTTTTGGGAAAAGCTCTAAAAACGCGATCAGCTTTTGAGCTATGCCCTTTTATCGCCGTCTTTGTCCCGTTTCCGAGCGAGCTGTTTTTGCTTTTCGGACGTGAGGAATTCGTCGAGAATCGTGATCTGCACTTTTTGATTCGGTTTTAGAGAAAGCTTTTCGAGCGGCACAAAGGTTTTTCCGTCAAAGTATCCTTCGATTGTCATACGCATACTATAACGCGAATATCCGCTTTTGTAAATCGCCGGCATCGACGCTGTCATCGGCGCAGGCGCTTCTGCCGTATTGCCTACGCGGACGATATCGCAGGCGTTGATCCCTTTACCGTATTGTCGGCGGCACGAACGATATCGCCTATGTATCTATGCGCGGATTTCGGTGAGAGCTTTTACCGTATATGCTCTATTGATTGGATTACACAAAACGCGTTTTGTGCTATACTCGCATCATGTCGTTACGAAAAACAAAGATCGTCTGTTCGATAGGCCCCGCAAGCAATAACGATGACATTGCGGCAAAGATGATACGCGCGGGTATGGATATCGCGCGCTTTAACTTTTCACACGGTACGCATGAAAGCCAAAAAGATATGATGGAGCGCATCCGGCGCCTGTCGCGCGAAATCGGAAAACCGGTCGCGCTTATGATGGATTCCAAAGGCCCTGAAATCAGAACGGGCATTGTGCCGGACAATAAAACGATTGCGATACGCAAGGGCGAGCGCGTTATCGTCACTGCCGACGACAGTCCCGTTACGGCGGCGAACGGAAAGGACGCGGCGCATATTTCGCTTTCGTGGCGCGATTTGCCCGGCCGTATAAAGCAGGGACACAAAATCCTCATCGCGGACGGCCTGCTCGAATTGGACGTCGAATCGTCCGACGGAAAAAACGTCGTGTGCACGGCGGCAAATACGGCGACGATAGGGAGCAAAAAGAACGTCAACCTTATCGGACTGCATGCGGGGCTTCCGATCATGAGCGAACAAGATAAGGCCGATATCGCGTTTTCGGTACGGATGAACTGCGACTTTATCGCGGCGAGCTTTACGAGCTTTGCGAGCGAAGTGCACGAAATACGGCGCTATATCGAATCGCTCGGTTCGAATATGAAAATCATCGCCAAAATCGAAAATGAAGAAGGTCTCGACAATATCGCAGAGATCGCGCAGGCGGCCGACGGCGTTATGGTTGCGAGGGGCGACATGGGCGTGCAGCTTCCGATCGAGCGCATTCCGCTTGCACAAAAGCGCATCATCGAAGAGTGCCGCAGGGCGGGAAAGCCCGTCATCACTGCAACGCAGATGCTCGACTCGATGATAGTCAATCCGCGCCCGACAAGGGCGGAACTCACGGACGTCGCGAACGCCATTTTCGACGGCACCGACGCCGTCATGCTTTCGGGTGAAACGGCAAACGGCGCATATCCGGCCGAAGCGGTTGAAACGATGGCGCGCATCGCGCAGACAGTCGAAGACAGCGAAGAATACTGCTCGCGCATCAAAGCCGCTCCCCCGATCCCTGAAGGCGACGTAACGATCGGCAGGATTATGGCGCAGATGGCGTATGAAACCGCCGACAAAACGAAAGCGCTCGTCATCATCGTCCCGACGATGAGCGGCAACACCGCTCGCATGATAAGCACGTTCCGCCCCGAACAGGCCATCCTCGCCGTCACGCCGAACGAGCAAGTACAGCGGCAAATGCTCATCGACTGGGGCGTTTTCCCGCTCGTTTCAAAAACGGCCGACGACAGCGAAGACATGGTACAAAACGCGGTAAAGATCGCCCTCGACAACGGCTTTGTCCGCCAAAGCGACAGAATCATCCTGTGCGCGGGCATCCCGCTCGTAAGCCCGATCCCCGTAAACACGATCCGAGTTCTCCTCGTCGGAAACGTACTGGCGCGCGGCCGTTCGGGAGGAGAAGCATCCGACGTGTCCCGCGTTTCCGGAAGAATCGTAAAAGCCTCTTCGCCCGAAGACGCCGTTTCGATGCTCCGCCGCAAAACGGGCGAAATCCTCGTCTGCCCTTCCCTCGACGAAAGCTGGATCCCGATCCTCCGCCTCGTCGACGGCGTCATTTCGGAAGGCGCGAACGAAATCCCCGCCGACACGATGAAAATGATAAACACGAATATCGTTTGGCTGAACGAAGCGGGAAAAGCCGCCGGTGCGATCGAAAACGGGCTGACCGTGACGATCGACGGAAAAGATCTGCTCGTGTACGAAGGGAAGATGTAGCGGGCGGAGCGAAGCGGAAGAACCGGCTTTTCAGGGTTCCGCTTCCGCTCCATTCTCCGCAATCCTTCATCCTTTGCGGAGAACGGCTTCGCCGCCCTTACAATCCGGCGTAGGCTTTATTTTGAAAACGCATTATCGGATATTATTTTCGGGAATGATTCCTGATATGTTGTGCCGTTTGTCTATCGTGATTTCGTGCTTTTTCAAAAACGGTGCGACCGCCGTCTCGGCGATTTTACGCGCAGCTTCGACACTCCCGTCATACGGAAAGACGAGGGCGCCGGGTATATTCCGCATATACGTATACTGTTTTTTCGCATATGCACGGCTCGCCGCTTTAATGTGCGCTTTTATTTCATCTTCGCTTCCGAGCGAAAACCATTCGCGATAGCCGATCGCGCGCATGGCAGGCGACTTTTCCGTACAGCCCGAATCGATGAGTTTTTGCACTTCATCAGAAAGTCCTGCGCGAAACATTTCATCTACGCGCGAATCTATGCGTTCATACAGCGCATCGCGAGACATCGTAAGGATGAGCGTGGAAAAATCGTAACGCTTTCGAAGACGGGAGCGCACGGTAAAAAAGCTTCGCTTCTTTCCGGTTTCCGTCACGATTTCGAGCGCCCTCTGTATGCGGTACGCGTCGTTTTTGTGAATGCGGGCAGCGCTTTCGGGATCGAGCGATAAAAGACGCTCCCACAACTTTTGGGCACCGAGCGTTCGCATTTCATCCTGCAGCTTTGCGCGCAAGTTCGCATCGGCCGGAGGAGTGTCGGGTAAGCCCAGCATAAAAGAGCGGATATAAAATCCCGTGCCGCCTGAAACGACCGGCAGTTTTCCGCGCGAAAAAATATCCGCGCAGGCGTCGTCAGCACGCGCAACAAAATCGGCAACCGAAAAAAAATCGTCCGGATCGCATATATCGATCAGATGATGCGGAAGTTCGGAAAGAAGATGCGCGTCGGGTTTTGCCGTTCCGATATCCATGCCGCGGTACACCTGCATCGAATCGGCGCTGACTATTTCCGCCGTTCCTTTAAAAAAAGAGAGACTGCTCCGCGCAAACAATGTTTGCAGCAAAGCAGTCTTTCCCGAAGCCGTCGGTGCAAAAAGAACGAACACCGGAAGGGCGGCGTTATTGCCGTTCAATCTTAAACGTTACTTCGTCGTCAAAAAGTTGACGCGCGGCAAGAGAAACGACTTTGCCGTCATTTTCTTCGATTTCCGGATCTTCGACCTTTGCCATCTGAAACGCACGGCGGCTTGCTGCAACGGTGATTTCATAAATATTGTCGCTGTATTTTACAAGTTCTTCAAGCGGAAATACCATATACTACCTCTTTCGATATTATAGGGGAAAAATACAGCATTGTAAAGACAAAATGATGTTTTGGAGATGGGGGGAATTGAACCCCCGTCCGGGTACGTAAAACAGGTACATCTACAGGCGTAGCTGTGCGGGGTGATTGTCGGGAGCGTTTAACGGCACAGCAGGTGTCCGCTCCGTATTCCGATAGATGTCCTGCGCGCATATCGGACAGTGCGCACAGCAAGCTCCGGTTTACGACGGAAATCCCGCCAGCTCGGAGCGGTGCGGACGGGTTTCCGGCTCTTTAAGTCGCCGCTTACGCAGCAAGAGCTAACTGTTCGTCTTCAGACACGAAGTCTTCTTCACGTTTGGCAGTTATGTTTTTTTGCGTTTTCAAAGGAAACGCGGCCTTACCTGCAGTACAAGCTTTCCCGTATCCGTCGAAACCGGTGCACCCCCGATTAGCGGAATCCTTTTAAAGATACTCACGCCGCAGGCTTTTGTCAAGTTCTTTTGCAAAAAATATCGACCTTTCGGGCGGCTTCCCGTATCTGCGTGTCGTCGGCTCGCGTCAGTGAATGGCGTGATGTTTTTGCTTAAACTTTTTCAGCATTGCGACGGCGTTGCGTTTACCGTTGAAGACAAAGCCGCCGTTCCAATATTCGACCGCCGCAAAGAGGGCGTTTCCGCCGTCGTGCTCGTCGCTCGATGCCGTTCGGAACGAAACGTAGTTTGCGAGGTCTTCGAAATTCTGCGTGTGTAGGCATTCGATCCTTTTGCGATTGAATTCGTTCCATTTTTCAAGGTTTTTGAAACCCTCGCCTTCGTCCTGTACGATGAGGTGGGCGTGACTGGGACTGAACGAATACCAGACCGTCACTTTTTTATTCATGTCGCAGTGATTGCCGTGTTTGACTGCGTTTTTGATCACTTCGCTTATCTGCTGTTCGAGCAGGTTCAGCTCTCTGATTTCCGTCGGCGCCGACTGGACGATCAGAAGCGTAAAATATCTTATCTGTCTGAAATCGGACGGAAAGGTTTTTACAAGCATATTTTCCGTATTGAACAGGGGGTCATTGTCGTCCGAGTGAAGTTCTTTTATTTCTTCTTCGCGTGCCATAGGGCAAACTCCTTTGGTATAAACGGGCGTATAAAAAAATTGAGTGTATGAGGTATATTTTCCACGCTAAAGCGCTATGTTCAAAATCGATTTTTCCGTACCGCTTTGCAAGTGCAAAATACGCTATTCTTTGACCATCTCGAGCGCTTCTTCAATGCTGTTTGCGATCGGAAAATACCCTGTCAGTTTTGTCAATTCGATGACTTTTTTTACCGAACCGTGGATATTTGCAATGGAAAGGTGGAGGTTCATCTTTTTGATCGTCGAACAGATATAGATGAGCGCACCGATCCCCGACGAATCGATATAATCGACCTGTTCCAAATTGATGACAAAGAATTTGACGTTTTTTTCCAGCATCTTCATGACGAGCTCTTTGAGCTTGTATGAATTATACAGATCCATCTCTCCGTTTACATCGATGATGTAGATGTCGCCGTTTTTCCGGATTTTCAGTTCCATAGATATCCCTTCCTGTTTTACCGAATTTTTATAATCAAAAGGCTTTGATCGTCATATTGTTGGGCGGTACCCGAATGAAGTTGTACATCCGCTTTTACCCGTTCGGCAATGTCAGCACCTGACAGTTCATGATTCGTTTTTATAACTTGCATGAGGCGCGCTGCCGAATATTGTACACCGGATTCGCTGAGAGATTCAAGTAAGCCGTCCGTACAGCTTACGAGAATGTCTCCGCTTTGGAGCTGTACGGTTATATCTTCGAATACCGACGTTTTTTCGACTCCGAGCGGTTCATTCTGTTTCGACAGCTGGGAGACCTCATCCGTTTTTGCCTTATAAACGAGTACCGGATTGATGCCGCTCGTTGAAAGCTGCGTTTTCCGCGTTAAAGGATTGTAATCGATGAGGGCGATGCTCGCAAAGTGATCTTCGATGGCGGTTTCGGCGCAGAGTCCGCGGTTGATCCATTTTAGAATAGCAGCGGGGCTTTGCGGAGTCGCGGCTATCATACGCAACATCGTGCGGATCATCACCATGACGCTGAACGAATTCATGCCTTTTCCGACGACATCTGCCATAACGAACAGTGTACGGTCTTTTTTCACCGGTACGATATCGTAATAATCGCCGCATACGTTTTCGTTTTGCACCGACCATACTCCGAGCGATACGCCGAGCATTTCGGGTATCTTTTCGGGGATGAGCTTTTTTTGGAATTTTGCCGCCGTATTGCCTTCTTCCGTGAGGCTTCGTTTTTCGCTGTAGTCGAGAAAGCTCAAAAGCGAGCGGAGCGCGGAAGCGGCCGCATCGGTGAGCGTTTTTGCGCGTTCGAAATCGATTTCGGAAAAGCCTTCTTTTTTCGGAGCCCGTGACAGAGCCGAAACGCCGACCGTCCTGCCCTGTATGCGGATCGGAACGCAGATGTAGGAGCCGCACGCGAGGAAATCTTCCGGACCGTTTTGATAGATGCGCGGATCGCGAGGGGCGTCTTTTATAAGTACGGCTTCGCCGGAAGAAGCGGTTTCGCCGAAAATCGTGTCGGAAAGCTGAAACTGCATATAGCGGAAATTCGCTTCGACGCGCACGGGTTTATGCGGCAGCGTATCGGGCAGCCGGTAGGGCGGAGGAAAGGATCCGGTCATGGATCGGACGGTGAGAAAGTTGTCGAACTCGTCCGACAGGAGGATGACGCAGCCGTCGGCCTTTGTCGCTTCGGTGAGCTTTGCGTTGAAATAGTCGAGAAATTGACTCAAGCTGTTGTCGAGCGAAAAAAGCTCTGCCGCCTTTGCCGCAAAATCTTCATTCGCGTCGAATCTTTTTTCATACGATATGGTTGCAAGCGAATCGCGTTCGGCTTCGACGTGCGTCTCCGGCTTTTCTTTTTTTTCTCGCTTTCGGGGAAAGCCGAATGTGAGGATGATGAAATAGGGCAGTACGAGCAATTCCGCAGCGAGCATGGCGATAACGAGATATACGCTGCGTGAAGAACGGAGCATATAGATGCTGCCTGCAAAAAGGATACCGAGCGCGATGTAGAGTACGAAACTCGCTTTCGCCGTATTGCGATACCGTATGACGACGAGCAACGCGAACAGAACTGCAAGCAATACCGCCGCCGTGATAATCGGTATATGTACAAAAGAATCGATCAAATACAATTTTTAACTCCGCATACTGATACGATATAGCTGAAGATTGTACCATTGAAGCGATACGCAGTCAAGGTGACGATTTTATTTTATTTTTATCGGGGACACGTGATATTTTCGTACGATTTTGTTGTATTTATTTTATTTTCCGTTTGAACATGATACGCTCGATGCCGTTTTTTATGCGGGCGGTAAAACCTATCCTTTTGCTGCGCGTAAAGGACTGCACCGCTTCGTCGAGCTGTACGTCCTCTCCGAATTTTTTCCGCAGCTCTTCCCAATACCGCATGATCCACACGTAGAGGTCGCTTTTTGTTCGCTGCTTGAAATAGCGCATGACGTGCCGGTCGTCTATCGCTTTGATTATCGGAAGATAGACGTCTTCGAACCACGACATGATCGCATCGGTCATCGTCATGTCGGAGCTTTGTTTTTTTTCGATGTACGCTTTGTGGGTCAGTATGTGATTGTAGATGATGTCGTACTGTCCGGTCGACGTAAAATCGAGCGACCAAAAATCGGTGATGTCTCCGAAATTCGTTTCGGTGTAGAACACCCGTTTTTCATACGAGATGATTTCTTTTATCATCGATTTCAGCGTATAGGCGGGCTTTAATTTTATTTCGCTCTGCAGTGAAACGATCTCCGCGTCGATGAATTCGATGCCGCGCGCTTTTGCAACCGAAACGCGGTGATTGCCGTCGCGTACAAAATAAAGTCCTCCGAGCTCGTACGCTTTTATCGGCGGCAGGACGATCGATTCGTATTGCGCCGCATCGACGTGCTTCCACCGTTCACGCAAAAATACGCTTTTCGGAAAAAAGCGGTTATCGAAATCTTTATAACGCCCTTCGCTTCCGACGATTTTGTCGATGGGGATCGTTTTTAAACCGACGTAGATTTCGTCTTTCGGTTTTAAAATCGATTTGATTTCGGCAAACGAAATGAGGGATGCTTCTTCGGGATTTAAAAAATGCTGTATTTCGTTGAAGAGCGCTTTGCTGTGCGCCTTATTGAAATCTTCATCCGTCTGCAGCGAAAACAATCCTCCGTTCATTGCGCACCTTCGTTTTTCGGAAAGTCGATGAGGTAATGCGCGTATGCATTTACGACCGTGGTCGCTCCCGATTCGGTAACGCGGCGCGTACGTATGTCGTAGAGGTGGATGTGTCCGTGCACGAGATAGGCGGGCGAAAATTTTTTTATAAACCAGTTGAAGCATTCGAATCCGACGTGGCACGGGTCTTCTCTGTCGTGGATGCCTCTCGGAGACGCGTGCGTCAAAAAGATGTCGAGATATCTGCCGTAACGCAGTTTATTCCATAAAAGAGAAGGGATCATGCCGATGAGACGGCGCTTCATCTCTCCTTCGCTGTATTGGTTGAGACCGTTGTTGTATTTCCGCGAGCCGGAAACTCCCGCGATGAGCAGCGGCGTCTTTTTCCCCGTTTTAGGATCGGTAAATGAAAGCGTTTTATCTCGGATGACGCGGAAACCGCAGTAGGCTGCCCCGTGTCCTTTTACTTCTCCACGCTTTTCCGCAGGAGCGGGAACACCAGAATGATAATAGTGAAATTCGTTTAAGTTGTGGTTGCCGAAAATAAAATACGTCGGCTTATTGAACACGGATACGATAAAATCCACATAATCCATCGGCAGGTCTCCGGCGCATAAAATCATGTCGATATCGGAAAACAGCGACGAAGCGTTTTGATTGTAGATGAGCGGATCGATCATGTCCGAAACGCAGAGTATTTTCATTGTATTCCTTTATATGCCCGATTTTTTGAGTGCCTGTTCAAGCTGCTCTTTGCCGATCAGTTCGACGGGTCTGTTTTCCGCAAAGGCGCGCGCGCTGCGGGAAAAATCGGAACTCGAAAAAATATACGCGCGCGAACAGTTCGCTTCTTTAAGATCGTCGAGCGCCTGCCTTACAACGGAATCTTCGAGCGGATCTGAGGCACGGTAAAAGCGCAGCAGGTATAACTGCTTTCTCACGTTCATCCAGTCGCCGCCGCCTCGTTCCGTCGCGATGACTTGGCATCCCCACTTCGTTGCATCGGCACGCTGGACTGCGAACGACAGTGCGTTTTGAGCGAACTTTGCGCACATGGCGGTAAAATCCTCGTTGGCGCACGTGAGGTAATCTTTGAGCGCGTCGTTCGTCTGCACGTCTTTGTATTTGGAAAGCTTTGCCGCGACATCGCGGAACGTATGATTTTTTTTGTAGATGATTTCCCACTGCGCTATCGCTTTGTCTATTTGCCGCATCGCTTCAAAGCATGCGGCAAGATAATAGCGCGCGTGGAGCGTTTCCTGTTTGACGCCTGCCTTATCGAGTTCGACGGCGCGTTCGAGATCGATGAGCGCACTGTCGGGACGGCCTGCGAGCATGAGACAGATACCGCGTTCGATGAGCGAGCGAGCGCGGTATTCCGCATTGCGCTGAGCTTTTTCAAACGCTTTGACGGCACCCGCGTAGTCTTTATTTTCTTTTAATATCTTTCCTAGATAGTAGTAATTCGAATACGCTTCGGGGTTCAGCGAAAGGGCGAGATCGATTTCCTTTTTCGCCTCGGCAAACTGTTTGGCGTTTGCGAGAAGGAGGGCGAGGGAAGCGTGCGCTTCGGCGCGGCGCTTATCGAGGGCGACCGTTTTGCGGAACATCGTGAGTGCGGTGTCGGTGCGATTTTGCTTTTCGTAAATTTTTCCCGCGTTGTAATACGCATCGGCATTTTTCGGTTCGAGCTTTGTGAGCAGGAGAAATTCTCGGAGCGCATTTTCATCCTGATTGAATTTCAAATACAATGCGGCGAGGTCTTTTCGAAAGGGAACTTCGGCGATATCGTCTCCGAATACGGCGTTTTCGCTTACGGTTTTGTATTCCATGAGCGCGAGTTCTGCTCTGTTTTCGGCGAGATAGACTTTGCCGAGATAATAGTGGACGAGGTAATTTTTCGGATCCTTTGCGAGGATCCGTTTTGCCGATTTTTCGGCTGAGAAAAGTTTTTTCTGCTTTATCAGTTTGAGGATATTTTCGGCGCGTTTGGGCGCGAGTACGGATTTTGTAAGAAACAGCAGCAGCCCTGCGATAAAGACTGTGAGTGCTGCGATGATCGCGATTTGAATCGGCTCCATAATAATCCTCCCTATGGAATGCGGGATTGCGGAGCATATCGATATTTCGAAAACGCCGCATCAGTGCGCACAAAATGTATCCGAAAAATATGTATCAAACGGTCTTTTGTAAAACGATAAAGTGCTGTATACTAGATTAGTAGATTTATTAAACTCTGTCAAATGTCCGATAATGAAGAGACGGATAAAAATTATATATCGAATGAGGAAACGGAAAGTGAGCCGATACACTACAGGAGCGATTCTTTTGCTGCTTTTTGCAGCGCGGTTGTTTGCCGAAAGCGAAGGAGAGCGCCTTTTTAAATCGAACGATCCGACGTCCGCCATTCCGATCCTCGAACGGGAGCTTTCGTCGGGAATCGCGTCCGCAGCCGCGTATAATTATCTCGGCCTTTCGTATTATCAAACGGGGCAGTACGATAAATCAGTCGCAACCTTTGAAAGAGGATTGCGCGTTTCGGGTACGGATAAAAAAGTGCTCGCATACAATGCGGGAAACTCCGCATTCGCTGCCGGAAATTACGCGAAGGCCGACAGCTGTTATTCGCTTGCGTTGAGCGCTTCCCCCGATTTTTCGAAAGCGATTTTAAATAGGGCGAACGCGCGGCTCAATCAGATGCGCCTTGAGGATGCGCTCGGCGATTACGAAAGCTATATCGAAAAGGTACCTGGCGATCCGCAGCGGACTGAAATCGAACGTGTCATCTCTCTGATCCGCGCCGAGCTTGCAAAGCGTGAAGAAGATGCGAGGACGGCTGCCGCTCTCGAGCGGACGCGCAGAGAGGAAGAAGCTCGCATGTATGCCGAGCAGGAGCGTATCGCAGCCGACAAAGCGCGGCGGGAAGCCGAAACAAGGGCTGCCGAAGAAGCGCGTAAAAAGAAGCTGCTCGAAGATGTGGCGAATTCGCTTCGGTCTACGAATGCCGAAAGTATAACGGGGGGGACGGAAGATACGCTCGAGTACGAAACTGAACCGGAACTCGATTGATATATTGTAAGGGGATATTTTTATAGGTCGAATGTCGAGTTTTGAAACTATGAACTGATAAAACTGTGCTTGCGGCGAGAACTTCGTTCGCTGCGCTCACTACCGAGTTTGCTCTGCAAACTCGCCGTGTATGCCGCGGTCGAGCTTTTTAAGCCGGGCTTTCGTAAGCCTAACGCTCGAAACGGCACGCAGCCGGGACCTTGCCTTTCGCACGATTTTACTTGTTTTCAAAACTCGCCATTCCGGCATTATGCGAAACTGATGGAAAATTTCGAGTTTTAAAAAACTCGAAATTGAACTTTTATAGCAAAGGAAAGGGATATGGCGAAGACAAAAACGACTGAAAAAGCGGCTGCCGTAAAAAAGACGGCAAAAAAAGCATCGGTTGAAAAATCGGTAACGCCGACAGCCAAAAAGGCTGCCGAAAAACCGGCTGCGAAAAGAGCGGGTGCAAAGGCAGGTGAAAAAGCGCCTGCGAAAAAAACAAGCGCAAAGTCGACCGTGAAAGATAGTGCAAAAACTGCGGTCAAAGAGCCTGCAAAAAAAGCGATTTCGAAAGCGCCGGTACGTGCGGCTGCAAAAACGTCTGCGGCAAAACCCGTATCCGAGACAACTGCGAAAAAAACAAGCGCAAAGGCGGGTGTAAAACCGGCGACAAAAGCTTCTGCAAAAATGCAGACGGCAAAAGCGGTTTCCGAAAGCGTACGTGCAAAAACTTCGGCAGCGAAAAAGCCTGGCACGAACGGAACAACCGTTTCCGCAAAACCGACCGAAAGCGCGGAAGTTCGTAAAGCCGTCGACACGATCGTATCATCGAAGCCGACTTTCGGCGATACGCCCGTATCCGTACACGCGGCGGAGCGAAAAAACGCGACGGAAAAAGTATCGTTTGACGGTGCTTCAGCCGGAAGCAAATCGGTAAGCGAAGCCGTCGCCGAAAGCGGATCCGAAAAAAAATTGAATAAAAAAATCGTCATCGCGATCATCTGCGCGGCAGTCATCATCGCCCTTATTGCGGTTTTTTTTTAAATAAATCCGGAGCGATCGGTTCGAACACCGGTGTGAAGGACGATGCGCTCGCTTCGGTTCAGCTCTACATGGACAGCGGCGACTACGATCGCGCGCAGGACATACTCGAAAAACTGCTCAAAAAAAATCCGTCGGATGCCGAAGCGCGAAGATTGCTCGATGAACTGACCGCTTTAAAGAGCGCAAAATCCGCCGACGGGGTGATGCAGGACGATCTTGCACGCAGGACGGCGGAAGCCCAAAAGACGCAGAGAGAGCTTGAAGAATTGCTTTCCCGCGGCAAGGGGCAGGATTCAGGCGCTTCATCGAATGCCGAAGCGGGAGCGGCGCAGCGGACGGACGGGCGCGACGGGGCAGCTCAAACTTTGACCGATCAGAGTACACGGTCTTCTGCCGACCGATCTGCAGCACAGCCTTCGTCCGACAAAACGGCAGCACAGCGGGCGCGAGATGCGGAAGAAGCCGCGCGGCGGGAAAAAGAGGCCGCTACCGAACGGGAGCGAAAAGCGAAAATCGCCGCGCAGAAAGAAGCGGAGGCAGCTTTGGCGCGCGAACGGAAAGCCGAAGCCGAAAAGGCGGCAAAGGCGCTTGCGGCGCAAAAGCAAAAAGAAGAAGCGGCACGTAAAGCAGCCGAAGAAGAACTTGCGCGCAAAAATCGTGCGATTCAAAGGGAAATCGACGGCGTAAATACCGAAATCGCGCAGGGCAAATCCGATTTGACGGCAAATAAAATCGATTCGGCTCTCAATCATTTCGGCAAGGCGCAAAAAATGCTTCCGATTTCCGCAGGCGAGCCGCTTTTTTCCGGCAGTAAAAATTCTGAGATGGCGTCCGCGCTCTACGACGCTTCGCAGTCCTCGTCATCGAATGCGGATAAAAAACGACTTCGCGATGCGGCTGTCGGCTACGCCGAAGAAGCCGTGCGAAAAACGCCGAACGATGCCGCTTCCCACTATGTGCTCGGTATGGCGGCTTTCGACACAAAGAATTATCCGAAAGCGCTCGACGAACTTTCCAAAGCGGTGCAAAACGACCGATCGAATGCTCTCTATCACTACAATCTCGGACGCGCACAATACCTTTCTCGCCGCTACAGCGACGCCCGCTCATCGTTTCAGAGAAGCGTCGATTTGGACGGACGATTTGCGCCGGCTCAATACAATCTGGGGCTTGCAAACTTGAGAACGGGAAACGATTCCGAAGCGCTGTCTTCTTTCCGCCGTGCACGGACGACCGATGCGAATTACGAAAAAGCCTATCTCGAAGAGGCGCGTCTCCTTTCCAAACAGGGTGATAAGAACGGCGCCGTCAGCGCGTACAACAATGTACTCCGTATAAACGATGTGAACGGCAATGCGCTGCGCGAACTCGGTTCCGAATACTACGCGATGGAAAATTACGCCGCATCCGAAAATTGCTATCGTCGTGCGCTCGCGCTTTTGAGTCCGACGGAAGAAGACCCGACGACGTACTACAATCTTTCGGCAACATTGTACGCGGAGCACAAAGATGCCGAAGCGATCACCTATGCAAAGCGCGCCTATGCTTCGAAGTCGTCACTCGGCAATGCCGCGCAAGCGAACATCGTATACAATTATGCGCTCATGTTGCAGGAGGCGGGAAAATCCGAAGAAGCGATCCCGCTCTACGTCGAAGCGCTGCGCTTAAATCCGAATCACGAAAAGTCGAAAATCAACCTCGGAAAAATGTACCTCGAAATGGATCCGCCCGACGTCGACACGGCGCTTCAGCTTTTCCGCCAAGCGTACAATTCGGACAATAAAAGTTTCGAAGCGAACAACAATCTCGGAAGCGCATATCTCGCAAAAAGAGATTATAAAAATGCGATTCAATTTTATCAAAACGCGCTGCGCCTCGATCCGTCCAACAATACGGTGCGTTCGAATCTCGCACAAACCTACGCGAGCGACGGCCAGTTCGACAACGCGAAAACGACGTACACCGAACTGATCAAGCGCGACGGTACGAATTGGGATGCCTATGTCGAACTCGGAAAAGTATGCATGTCGGCAGGAGATACGGCGGACGCGGAACGATATTTAAGCGAAGTGCAGACCAAGCAGCCGAATCACCGCCGCGCCGAAGTGACGGAGCTTTTGTCGGCGCTTCGAAACGGCGGCGCTCAGGCAAGATAGCAGGCGGGAATTTCAATGTTAACACTGATTAATTCGCATTCGAATTAATCAGTGTTTCCTTAGGTGCGCTTTACGAGGGCGAAAAGCTCCGCCCTCGTTACCGCCGTCCACACGGGTCTTCCGTGAGGACAGTGCGGGTCGGGGAGGGAGAGCGCCTTTTCCGCCAAATCAGAAGCGGCCGCATCGTCGAGTACATAACCGTCTTTGACTGCGGCTTTGCATGCGGTCATAGCGGCGATCTCGGAAATGACGTCTTCCGGGGCGACTCTCTTTTCGAGGAGGGCGCGGTACAGATCGTTTTCGCTTCCTTTCCAGCGCTCCGGCACCGACCTTATCTCCCACACTCCGTTTCCTTTGTTTTTTGCCGCAATGCCGGCTTTTTTCATCTCATCCCGTATGCGCGTCAAATAGATATCGTCCGCCGCGTTTTGCGTAACGATTTCATAGGGAACGAGAAGCGTTTGGCTTTTTCCCTGATTTTGCATAATGGCGTCGTAGAGGATCCGCTCGTGAGCCGCGTGCTGGTCGATGATATACAGCATGTCGCCTTTTTCGGCAACCAAAAAAGTGCCGAGCGCGCTTCCGAGAAAATGAAAGCCGCCGTTTGTTGTTTTGATTTTTTCTGCTGCGTTTTCGGCGTCGTATGGTTTTGTTTTGTCTGCCGCATCGCTTGCCGCGCCGTCTCTCGTTTCATCGAACGAAAGCGCTTTTTTTGCAAGTTCGAGCGGTACGTCCTGCGCTTCGTGGTTTATCGAATAGCGCGCTTTGTATGCATCGGTTTTATATTCACGGGCGTAGGGGTTCGTAAAGTTGCCTGCGCCGCGGTGCATGACGATGCGCGAAAAATCTTTCGCCTGCAGGATCGAGTCTTTATTTTTTCCGTACGATATGCCTTTTCCGCCGGCCGTCGCATCGAAATCGAAAGATTGAAAATTGTTGATTTTATCGTTGCGGTCGTTTTTCATTTCGCGCAGAGTATATTGATGAAAAAAATTCTGCAAAGCTCCGCTTACGCCGTGGTGCAGGCTTGCGATGTCGCGGAAGCGCGCTTCTTTTTTTGCCGGGTGAATATTGAAGTCGACGAGATCGCTTTTCATCGTGACGAAGAGGGCGGCTGCGGGATAGGTGCCGTTCGGAAAATAACCTTGACCGCCGTACTCGATCGCCTGTACGAGCGAATACTCGGTAATCCTTCTGCCGTTTACGAAGATGTATATGTCTTTTTTATTTGCGCGCGATACGCCCGGCTCTCCGATGACGCAGATAAAACTCCAATCGGGATTTTCTCCGCCCGAAGAGCCTGAGATTTCGTAAAAGAGAGAAGCGTTTTCGGAAGGGAGCGCCGCTTCTACGAATCGCTTTTTTAAACTCGTGCCCGCTTCGAGCGTTATGCGACGCTCGCCGTCCGCGGTAAACGAAAAGGCTATGTCCGGCCTCGCAAGCGTCTTTTCGATAAACGTGTTTTTGCACATGAGCGCTTCGGCTGCCGGGCGTTTTAAAAATCTTCTCCGCGCGGGAAAGTTTTCAAAGAGTCCTTCCGCCTGTACGATCGTACCCACAGTCGATGCACTCCGTTCGATGATGTGATCTTCCGTTACCGACGCCCGCATTTTCCAGCCGCCCGATATGATCGAAAGGCGGCATACGGCGGCGATCGACGAAAGCGCTTCTCCTCTGAAGCCGAGCGTCGAAAGATGCAACAAGTCGGTTTCCGTTTCGATTTTGCTCGTCGCGTGCGGCCGCGCGCAGTTTTGCAGATCGCTTTTCGTCATGCCCGAACCGTTGTCGACGACGCGCACTTTTTCGATGCCGCCCGAATCGATTTCGACGGCTATGCTGTCGGCACCCGAATCGACCGCGTTGTCCATGAGTTCTCGCACAATCGCATTCGGCCGGTCGATGACTTCGCCCGCCGCGATCTTCCTCGCGACTTCGGCGGAAAGCTGCCGTACCGGTTTCGCATCGCTCATTGACGCGTGCCCTCCTGCGGGGCGCCCGCCGTTCCCGTCGCTTCGTCGGTACCCGAAAAGAGATCGAGTTCGGGCGTATCCGCGCTTTCGGGAGCGGGCTCGTTCATGAGCATTTGAATTTTTCCTTCGATCCTGTCGATTTCGGCTTCCATACCGCGCGCGAGTTTTATGCCCGTTTCGAAATCTTTGAGCGCATCTTCGAGCGATATGTCGTCGCGCTTGATGTCGGCGGTAAGCTTTTCAAGCGTTTCAAGGTTTTTTGCAAAATTTTTCATGACGAACTCCTTGTAAATTATTAATTAATAAAGCGGTTTGTCTCTGCGTGTACGCTTTTGACGGTCGCCCTAAGTTGTCCTTTTGCCGGAACGATTTCAAGCTCCGCTCCGACTGCGACGAGCGATGCATCCCGCACGACTTCTCCGCTTGCCGTGTCGCGTACCATCGAATAGCCTCGTGCAAAAATTTTTTCGGGACTTGCGCTTTCGAGTACGTGCGTACACAGGGCGATGCGGTGTTTTGCGTCTTTTAATTTTTCATCGATGTTTTGCAACAGCGCGACTTTTGCGCCGTCAAAACGCGCGAGGAGCGGCTGTTCGATAGTTCGAAACTGCAGTTCGAGGTTTTCGGGATTGAACGTGCGCACGACGAGCTTCATGTTTTCGACTTTGCGTTTTATTTCCGTATAGAAGGTATCGGCATAGGTTTGCAGCGTACGAATGATATCGCTTTTGAGCGGAATTGCGGCTTCCGCTGCGGCCGACGGAGTCGGGGCTCGAAAATCGGCTGCGTAATCGGAAAGCGCCCAATCGATTTCGTGTCCGACGGCGGAAATCACCGGTATGTTCGATTCATAGACGGCGCGTACTACCGCTTCGTCGCTGAAGGGAAGCAGATCTTCGAGGGAACCGCCTCCGCGCCCGACGATGAGCACGTCGCAAAGCCGGAAATAATTTGCGGTCTTTATCTGCCGCACGATCGTTTCCGCCGCGCCTTCTCCCTGCACCGTCGCAGGTAAAATGACCGCCGATACGCAGGGATTCCGCCGCTTCATAATCTGCAGGATATCGCGCAGGGCGGCTCCCGTCGCGCTCGTGACGATACCGACCGTTTTCGGAAAAAGCGGCAGCGGTTTTTTGTGCGCTTCATCGAATATGCCTTCGGCGGCGAGGCGCTTTTTGCGCTCTTCGAGCATCTGTAAAATATTTCCCGCGCCTGCGATTTCCATGCGCGAAATGACGAGCTGATATTTGCCGTGCGGAGGGTACACTGTAAGACGCCCGGTACAGCGCACGAGCATACCGTCTTTCGGCGAAAACGAAAGAGAGGGCGTCGCGCTCCGCCACATCGCACATCCGAGCTGCGCGCCTGAATCTTTCAGCGTCAAATAGATGTGACCTGCGCTCGTCAGTTTGCAGTTGGAAATCTCTCCTTCGACGACGACGGTGCCGAACGAACCTTCGATCATCTCTTTGATGAGATTTGTGATCTGCGTGACGGAAAAAAACGCGGAGGCGTCTTGAGCCGAATGTGCCATAGCGGTAATTTTATAGCGTATAGAAAAACTGGTCAACGCGTGGACAGAGAAAATGTGATTTTCGACACGCGTGGGCGAGGTTTTCGTGCGGGCAAAATTTGCAAACCGATAAAAAAAACGGACAAGGGGGATCCCTCGTCCGTTTGCTTTGTGCTACAGGATGTTCCGGAAGCGGACCGCTTATCAGCGCGAATAGAATTCTATAACGTACTGAATATTGCCGACCGGCTGGATATCGTTCGCCGACGGAAGGGCAGTGACGGTTGCCGAAAGTTTTTCTTCATCGACCGTAAGCCAGCTTCCGCGATTTCCCTGAACGGTGACCAAATTGTGCCGGATAAGATTTTGAATGCCTTTTTTTTCTTTCGACGTGATGACGTCTTTTGCTTTGATCCGCATGGAAGGGATATTCGCCGGTTTGCCGTTAACGTAAAAGTAGCAATGCGAAACCATTTGACGCGCCTGTGCTCGGCTTACCGCAAAACCCATTCTGAAAACGGTGTTGTCGAAACGCTGTTCCATCAATGAGAGCATATTGTCGCTCGTAATGCCTTCCATCCGCTGTGCGCGCGCGAACAGATTTCTGAACTGCTTTTCGGACATACCGTACGCAAGGCGGAACTTTTGTTTTTCTTTTAACTGTTCCCCATACACGGACGTTTTGCCGCGCTGCTTTGCGCCGCGCTCTTTTCCCGGCGCGTTCGGCCGTTTCGTCAACAGCTTGCTGTATTTCGGATTGCCGAAAATATTGGTACCGAGCCTTCTGACTATTTTACCCTTAGGCTGTTTTACCGCCATACTTTAAACCTCTTTTTACCGATACTGATTATGCCGATCCCGGCAGGATATTGTTGTTTTATGCAATTGTTAAGGAAATGGATTTGCATAAAACGCAAGAGACACCGCGCAAAAAAGTAGCCGCGTTTTTTGACGGCAGTCCCCGATAATGCGGGTTATTATCTACCGAAGCGCCTTTTTTGTCAAGCGGCGCCTTGACCTTATGAATTATCTCGATTAAAATGCGTCTATGTTAAATAAGAAATACGCTTCTCTTCGGTTTGCAGCGTTTTTTTCAATATGCTTTTGTGGATCGATTTTTGCCCAGACGATCACGACTGCCGGCGATTATTTTAAAACCGTTTCCGATTTTTACGCGTCGATCCGCGATTACGAAGCGGACATGGATGTGTCGATGGGGAGCCGGCAGATGAAAGCGCGCGTGTCGTTCAAGCGTCCCGACTTGCTTCGCATCGATTTTTCAAAGCCCGCCGAGCAGGTCATATTGTTTAACGGTGATCTCCTCACGATTTACCTTCCCGGCTCTTCCGCCGTACTGCAGCAGTCGGTGCAGTCTTCAAGTGCGGGCGGCGCGTCGCTTGCGACATCGCAGGGGCTTTCGCTCATGAGCCGCTACTACACGATCAAATACGAAATCGGGCAGGATCCCGTCCCTCTCGACGATGTGTCCGACGAAAAAGTTATAAAGCTCGTGCTCGACAGACGCAATACGTCCGAAGCGTTCCGTTCGATCAGGATCGCCGTCAACGCGGAGACGAAACTTATCAGGCGGATTTCCGCGACGACTCCGCAGGGCACGGAATACGTGTTTACGTTTTCCGCTTACAAAGTGAATCAGGATATTCCCGATCAGCGTTTTATCTACGATCCGCCTTCATCGGCAAACGTGTATAATAATTTTCTCCTTTCCGACTAAGGCGGGCGCGGTATGGAAAGTTACGGCACGATTCTGAAACGCTCGCGCGAAGAAAAAAATATCGACAGAGATACGGTTGCCCGCGAAACGTCTATGACGGTCGAATGCATCAGGGGATTGGAAGAGGAAGATACATCCGTGTTTCCCGGCGAACCCTATATGGTCGGTTTTTTACGCAACTATGCGGAATACCTCGGCGTCAATCCCGACACCGTTATGGCGCTGTACCGCAGCAAAGCGATCCAGGAATCTCCCGTTCCCGACGGATTGTTCGTTAAACACAAATCGTCTCGTTTTCTACCGATCGTCATCGGTGCCGCTATCTTCGCTGTCGCGGCGGCAGCTCTCGTAATTTTAATAATTTCGAAATCATCTCACGCGAATAAAAACGGCAGCGTCGTCGTCGCTCAGGATATGGGATCGAAAACCTACGAGCTCACCGATAAGCCGTTTGAAAAACGGCTGTTCCGCGGCGATAAAATCGTCTATCCGTCGGAGAAAGGCAAAATCATCTTGACCGTGAGCGATACGCTCACATCGTTCGGACTCGATACTCCTGTCGGTACGCTTCGCACGGATCTGGCCGAAGAAGCGGAGCTTGACGTCGACGGCGACGCAAAGGGTGACATCATCGTCTACGTCTCCGACATATCTTCGACCGAAGCGAACAGGGGAGCGGAAGTGCGTATGCTTGTGCGTCGCAAGGACAGCGATATGCTCGCGATCGACGAAAACGCAATAGAAGATGTTTCACAAAATTCGCTTTCTCCTCAACGGCATCCGCAGACGGTCATTTTTGAAGACAACCGTGCGTATCCCTTTACAGTCAACGCGAGTTTCCGCGGTCCGTGTGAATTCCGCTATAGAGTCGACCGAAAGCGTTCGAGCGAAAATTATTTTACGAACGGTGAAGTCGTCATGATGACGGCGAACAACGGCGTGCGCGTGTGGATGTCGAACGGCAATACCGTAAAATTTACCGTCATCGCCGATACGAAAAGCTACGATCTCGAAATCGGCAAAGCGGGGCAAGTGCTCGTTGAAGACATCAAATGGGTGCGCGATTCCGAAGGCAAATACAGATTGGTGGTCGTTGAACTTGACTGAATTTTTTATCGACGAGTACGGCTGTGCGAAAAATCAAGTCGACGGCGAAATCATCATTTCACGTTTGACCTCTCTCGGTTTCCGTCAAACATTCGACGCTTCGAAAGCGAACATCATCATCGTCAATTCGTGCGGTTTTATCAATTCTGCAAAAAAAGAATCGATCGATGCGCTTCTCCGCGCGAAAAAAAATTATCCCGATGCGAAAGTGCTGCTTGCAGGATGCCTTGCCGAGCGTTATGCGGACGTGCTGAAAGATTCTCTTCCCGAAGCGGACGGCATTTTCGGAAACGGCGATCTTTCGAAAATCGATTCCGTCGTGCGTCCTCTTCTTGCGGGGAAGCGTCCCGTCGTCACGGCGGAGCAGCGCGGCATATCGTGCGGAAAGCGGACGATGCTGCTTTCGTATCGCAATTCCGCGTACGTAAAGATTACGGAAGGATGCAGCAATCGCTGCAGTTTTTGCGCGATCCCGATCATACGCGGCTCGGTGCGGAGCCGAAGCGCGGACGATATCGTCGATGAAATTAAAACGCTGCTCTTGCTCGGCGTATACGAAATCAATCTTATCGGACAGGATTTGGCGGCCTACGGTACGGGAGACGGGGACGATGTTTTCGGTACGGGGCGTTTTCCGCTCCCGCGCATAGGGGAGGACGGCGCGAACGAAGGCACTGAAAAAATTTCCGCTCTCGCCCGTTTGCTGAAAAAAATCTCCGCCGTCAAAGGCTGTTTTATCGTGCGTCTTCTTTACATTCATCCCGATCACTTCAACCGCGATATCTTTCCCGTCATGCAAAAAGATTCGCGCATCGTTCCGTATTTCGATATCCCGTTTCAATCCGGCGATGACGAAATTATTAAAGCGATGAATCGGAAGTGTACGGCAAAAGAATACGTGCGCCTCGTGCGCGATATTCGATCTTCGTTTCCCGAGGCGGCGATCAGAACGACTTTTTTGACGGGCTTTCCGGGAGAGACGGAGGAAGCTTTTCGCTCCACACAGCGATTCCTTTCCGACATACAAAGCGATTGGTCGGGCTGTTTTACGTACAGCCGCGAAGAAGATACGGCCGCCTACGGTATGAAGGGCAGGGTGCCTCAAAAGACGGCTCTTGAGCGAAAGCGGGCGCTTGAAGCGATTCAGAGCGAAATCACCGAAAGCCGCCTGAAATTGCGGTGCGGAAAAGAATACGACGTGCTCATAGAAGAAGTCATTGCAGGCGAAGAAGGTTTTGCGATAGGGCGCGCGTGGTTTCAGGCGCCCGACGTCGACGGTTCGTTCGTTGTCCGCTACGACAGGGATGATGAGGCCGAACGGAGCGCCGTGCAATGCGGAAACGTCGTGCGCGTTTTTGCCGACAGCGTGAGCGGCGTCGATATGGATTCTCATCTCGTCTCGAATTTAATAATCAACAAAAAGCGGTCTCGCGTATCAGGCGGAACGGCAGTTTCTCCGCCGCTTTTATATGCGAGCGATTTTTATGATACCGGAGATGCCCGATGACCGACGCGCGGACAAATCTCCCGTATATGGAAACGCTCAACCCCGAACAGAGAGAGGCGGTCGAACATTCGGCCGGTCCGCTTTTGATCCTTGCGGGAGCCGGAAGCGGAAAGACGCGCGTCATCACGACAAAGATCGCCTATCTCATCGCCGAAAAAAAAATCCCGCCCGAATCCATACTCGCGGTGACCTTTACGAAAAAAGCCGCGAACGAAATGCGCTCGCGCGCGATCGCCCTCGACGATAGAGCGTGCTTTGCGGAAATACGCACGTTTCACTCGTTCGGCGCGTGGTTTTTGCGCCGCTATGCCGCCGAAGCGAATCTTGTCCCGTCGTTTACCGTGTACGACGACGATGATGCGGCCACTCTCGTGATGAAAGCCGTTCCGTCGCTCAGGCGCCAGCAGGCAGAACTCGCCGCGCATAAAATTTCGCTTGCAAAGGATTACTGTCTTACGCCGGACGACGATCTGTCTGCCGTCGATTCGACAGGAGATCTGTCTGCGATCTACCGCGCGTATGAACAAAGGCTTTCCGAAACGGAAAACGCCGATTTCGGCGATTTAATAATGAAGCCGGTGCAAGTGATGGAAGAAAACCTCGCCGTGCGCGAGCGGATGCGTTTCCGTTTCCGCGTCATCATGGTCGACGAATATCAGGATTCGAACGTCGCACAGTTTAAGCTTTTGCAGACGCTTTCGGGTACGGCAGAAGGAAGCGGTACGTACGTGTGCGTCGTAGGAGACGACGACCAGTCGATTTACCGATTCCGCGGCGCCGAAGTACAAAACATATTGACGTTCCGTAAAAAATTCCCCGGCACGAAAATTATTAAACTCGTGCGCAATTACCGCTCGACGGAAAAAATTCTTGCAGCTGCGGACGCCGTCGTAAAAAACAACGAAGACCGCATCGGCAAAACGCTCAAAGCCGAGCGGGGGGCGGGAAAGGCTCCCGTACTCGTGTATTTACCCGATCAGGATGCGGAAGCGAGATTTTGCGCAGAGCTCATCGAAAAAGCGCACGCGGAAAAAAAGACGGCTTACGGCGATTGGGCGATTTTATACCGCACGAATGCGCAGTCGCTCGGGTTTGAAAACGAATTTTTGCACCGGCGGATACCCTACGCCGTCGTCGGCTCTTTGAAATTCTACGAACGGGAAGAGATTAAAGACGCGCTTGCATTTTTATCGCTTGCCGCAAACGAGCGCGACGAAATCGCATTTCGCAGAATCGTCAATAAACCTTCGCGCGGAGTGGGAGAAAAAACGCAGGAGGCGATCGTTTCATACGCCCGCGAAAAATCGATCGGTTTTGTAGAAGCGGCAAAAGCCTGCGCCGACAATGCGGGGAAAAAAGCGAAAGAGGGCATCCGCGAATTTTGCGGTGCGTACGACGGCATTATTAAATCGTTTTCGGAAGACGAGCGGCTTTCGCACTTTGTCGGAAAAATACTCGACGCTTCCGGCTTGCTCGAATATCATCGCACTCAGGACGAAATATCGGGTACGCAGCGCGCGGCGAATATGCAGGAACTTATGAACAGCGCGTCGCTGTACGCGTGTACGAAAGACGGGCTTTTGCAGTTTCTCGATTCGATCACCCTTGACCGTTCGCTCGAAACGGGCGATGATGGAGAAGGGGATGCGGTAACGCTCATTACGCTGCACAACACGAAGGGACTCGAGTTTCCGCGAGTGGTCATCACGGGATTGGAAAACGGCATCTTTCCGCGGGGCGACAAAACGGGAAGCGAACTCGAAGAAGAGCGTCGCCTTTTTTACGTCGGCATAACGCGGGCGCAAAACGAACTCTATGTCACATCCTGCGCTCGCCGCCGTCTGTACGGGCGAACGGAGTATATGCAGCCGAGCGTTTTTATCGAAGAGGCTGAAAGCGTCTTTCGCGTGCTCGGGGAAAGACCTCAAAAATCCGCCTTGCAAAGCGGTCGTTTCGAAGCTGCAAGCGGGCTTTCGGAAAAATGGAAGCGAGGCAGCCGAGTTTATCACGACGACTGGGGATACGGGCAAATCGTTTCGTCGGATACGAGCGACGACGGAGAATTCGTTATTGCGGTGCAGTTCGAAAGCGGCGCGAAAAAGCGTTTTATGCCCGAATATCAATCGCATTCTTTGATGCTTGTGAGGGATTGATCTGTAATATAGATACTTCGAAAGGAGCGGTTATGGAAAAAGCGAACGTGTATTGGGCGGATTTTCGAACGACAAAAACCGAAAGCCTTATGCAAAAGCTCGTCCGCCTTGTTAAAAAAGCGGGTATCGAAACGATCGATTTCGACGGTAAATTTACGGCGATAAAACTGCACTTCGGAGAACCGGGTAACCTTGCGTACTTGCGCCCGAATTACGCAAGAGCGCTTTCGGAATTTATTAAAAGTATCGGCGGCAGACCTTTTTTGACCGACTGCAATACGCTCTATCCCGGCTTGCGCAAAAACGCGCTCGACCACCTCGATGCGGCGTTTATGGACGGCTTCGATCCGCTTGCGTGCGGCTGTCACGTGATCATCGGCGACGGATTAAAAGGAACGGACGAAGCCTACGTCGATTTTCCCGAAGGCGAGTACATAACGCAGGCAAAAATCGGGCATGCGGTGATGGATGCCGACGTGTTCATTTCCCTGACGCATTTTAAACTGCACGAAAGCACGGGCTTCGGAGGAGCGATCAAAAATATCGGTATGGGGTGCGCGAGCAGGGCGGGGAAGATGGAACAGCACAACGACGGAAAACCCGAAGTTGCCGAAGATCTGTGCATAGGCTGCGGCGCGTGCGCGCGCGAATGCGGACAGGACGCGATCGAATTTATTAAAACCGAAGACGGCAAACGGAAAGCGCGCATCGATGAAGAAATCTGCGTCGGCTGCGGGAGGTGCATCGGTGCCTGTCCGAAAGATGCGACGCATCCTGTCGGAAAAAATACGAATGAAGTGTTGTGCAAAAAGATGGCCGAATACGCCGCCGCCGTCGTCAAAGGGCGGCCACAGTTTCACATATCGCTCATCGTCGACGTCTCCCCTTTCTGTGACTGCCACGCCGAAAACGATGCGCCGATCATCCCCGACGTCGGAATGTTCGCATCGTTCGATGCCGTTGCTCTCGACGCCGCGTGCGCCGATATGACGAACCGTCAGCCCTATCTGCACGGCACGATCATGGACGAACGGGAACATGTTTATAACGATTGGTTTTGCGATGTGCATCCGACGACGAATTGGAAAGTCCAGCTCGAGCACGCGGAAAAAGTCGGTATGGGAGTGCGCGATTACGAATTGATAAAAATATAGATTGCAATCGTTCGGAATTGTGAACAATTGCGGCTCTCACAGCGGAATCCCCGCTTACGCTCCGGTTGTGCTTTTAAGCGAGGCTTCCGCAAGCTGAACGCACAAAGTCGCACGCGGGTCTCCCGCTCGAACGCCGCATCGTGCACGCTTCCGGTCGTTTTGTTACGCAAATCGGGATAGGTATGAAACGGAAAATTAATAAATTATTTGTTTTGTTTTCGGTACTCGTCTTCGTTTCGTGCCGCACGATTCGAACGGTCGCTTACGACATCGAAGAGGCGCGCGTTTCGGGCGAAATCAGGATCGTGCAGATTTCCGATTTTCATTCGAACGATTTCGGCAAAGACGAAAATAAAATCATTGAAAAGATAAAAAAAGCGCGTCCCGACATCATCGCGATCACGGGAGATCTTTTCGACGAAAAAATGAAAGGCGATAAGCCGTTCAAAAACGTCGAAGCGCTCCTTTCAGGCATTCGCGATCTTTGTCCCGGATTTTTCGTGACGGGAAATCACGATTTTTCCGATCTGCATATCGAAAAAAAATACGCTATGGTCGAGCTGTACGGTTTTAAAGTGCTGCACGATGAAGCGGTTTCCCTCGATTTTCCGCAGGGTACCGTCGTTATCGCAGGTGTCGAAGATCCGTATTTCGGTTTGGGGGATCGGGCGGCGCTCAGAGTCGGAGACGACAGGGCTTCTTACCGTAGGCGCCTTGCCGCAGTCGCACAAAAAACGGATGAGCTCGTCCGTTCCGTTTCGGGCGAGCGGACGGTTTTGTTTACGCTGCTCCTCGCTCACCGCCCCGAATACGTAAAAGATTACGTGCAGTATGATTTCGATGTGATTTTGGCGGGACACGTGCACGGCGGGCAGTGGCGTTTTCCTCCCTTTATAAACGGTCTTTATGCACCGGGGCAGGGTATGTTTCCGAAATATGCGGGCGGCAAGTACACTTTGAAAAACGGCACGGTGATGGTCGTGAGCCGCGGGCTTTCGTATCAGCAGCCGAAAGTCGTTCGGATCTTCAATAACCCCGAATTGACGCTCGTGCGGGTCATACCGATAGTAAAATGATATTTTTGTTACATTTTTGTTGACAGCTTTTGAAAGTCGTGTTACGATTTATGCCGATGCCGCAGCACGTGGAAAAGGTCAATATCGCAGCGATCCCGCTTTGGGAAGTACAAGTCCGCAGCTCTTTGAATAAACTCAGCGCGTCGGAAAACCGTATAGCGGATTATGTTTTAAATGCTCCCGAATCCGTTTTAAGCGGCAGCGTCCGCGAGCTTGCGCAGAATAACGGCGTCAGCGAAGCGACGGTCGTCCGTTTCCTTCATCATATCGGCTATGCGGGCTTAAAAGATTTCAAAATCGCGATTTCCGAAGAAAGGGTTTTGGACAGAGGCAGAATTCCGGACGATTTTGCACTGCGTCCGAGCGATACGATGCACGATATTAAGTGCAAAGTTTTTTCCGGCTGCATGGAAGCACTCGGCGATACGCTCGATCTGCTCGATGACGCCGAGTTTGAAAAAGCAGTCGACGTGCTCGCGCGTGCGTCATACATAGAAATTTTCGGTATCGGAGGAGCGGCTGCGGCTGCGCGGAGCGCCCTGCACAATTTTCGCAAAATCGGCATCCGCGTTAATTACACGGCTTCTTTTAACTTTGAATATATGCAGCCGGCGCATTTCGATGCGGGAGATGCGGTCATAGCCATCTCTCGTTCCGGTGAAACACGGGATGTCGTAGAATCCGTTAAAATCGCCAAACAAAAGGGTGCCGTCGTCATCGCTATAAGCGATATCGGAGAATCTTCGCTGTCGAAGCTTGCCGATTGCCGCCTCGTTGCAACGAGCCGCGCCCGTATGTTTTCCGGCGATTCGATATATGAACGGATGGCGGGAATCGCCGTCATCCACGCGCTGTATGCGGGGGTAGCGATGCGTAAAGGTATGCAAAAGGAGTATTCTTTAAATGAGTGATTTTCCGCAAATCGTCGGCGTCGGTCATAATTGCCTCGATTATCTGTGTACCGTCGAAGCCTATCCTCCCGAAGACGGCTCCACGCATATCACTTCGATCGCAGAGCAGGGCGGTGGAGCTGCAGCTACTGCCGTCGCCATAAGCGTCATCGCCATTTTAATTACGCTTATCGTATTTTTATTTCAAAAATACCTGGTCGACCATTTTGATGGTCTTTACCGTCATTTCGCTTTTGCTGTTTACGAAGGTTTCGAAAGACGGAGATATTTCGATATAATCGAATCAAAAAATTATTAAAATTATTTTTATAGGAGTTGTGATAAAAAGCGCCGTCTGAAATATCGCCGTCGTTTTTTATCTCGAGTTTGTGCGGATGTTTGCAGAAGATGTGTATACATACCGGTTCGATAAAAATCGTATACATACGATACACTGTATTTTGCAAACTCGATTATTGAACGTGTGCGCGCTCGCGCACGGCTAAAAACTTTTTCGGATGTTGAAACATCCTGCAAAAGTTTTTATAGGAGTTGGTATGGTTTTGGTATCTGCAAAAGAGATGCTCGTCGATGCGAAAAAAGGCCGCTATGCGGTCGGGCATTTCAATCTTAACAACATGGAAAGCGTCCGCGCTTTTTTACTCGCGGCGGAGGAAGTTAAGTCTCCGATCATACTCGGCGTTTCCGGCGGAACGGCGAAATACATGGGCGGCTATCGGACGATCGCCGACATGGTGAGCGGTTTTATTAATTTTTTGAAAATCTCTGTTCCCGTAGCGCTGCACGTCGATCACGGAACCTATGAAGAAGCGCTCGATGCGATAGACAACGGTTTTTCGTCCGTCATGTTCGACGGTTCGAAATATCCGATCGATGAAAACATCGCAAAAACGCGCGAAGTCGTCGAAAAGGCGCACGCGAAAGGCATTTCCGTCGAAGCCGAAGTCGGCGCGATCGGCGGTGAAGAAGACGGCGTTATCAATTCCGGCGAATGCGCCGACCCTGCCGAATGCGAACGCATCGCATCTTTGGGGATCGATTTCCTCGCTGCGGGTATCGGCAATATTCACGGAAAATATCCGGCCGGATGGAAGGGCTTGGATTTCGACGTACTTGCAGCCATTCAGGTGAAGACGGGCGATCTGCCGCTCGTGCTGCACGGAGGATCGGGCATTCCCGCCGACATGGTAAAAAAAGCGATCACGCTCGGCGTATCGAAAGTCAACGTCAATACCGAATGTCAAATCGCATTTACCGAAGCGACGAAAAAGTATTTTGCAGAAGGCAAAGATAAAGAGAGTAAAGGTTTTACGCCGCGAGCCGTACTTGCGCCCGGTCTTGAAGCGACCAAACGCGTATGTATTGAAAAGATGACGCTGTTCGGAAGTATCGGAAAAGCGTAAATCGATATGCTATAATGGAATACGATCGAGAGGTTAGTATGACGATAGAAGAGTTGAAAAAGAAAGCCAAGCAGATCCGACGCGATACTGTTTGGATGATAGGAGAAGCGGGTTCCGGTCATCCCGGCGGTTCCCTTTCGGCGACGGATATCATGGTTGCCCTTTATTATTCGAAGATGAAACTTTCGGACGATCCGAACGACGAAGCGCGCGATCGTTTTGTTCTGAGCAAGGGACACGCGAATCCGCCGTACTATGCGATACTTGCGGATAAGGGTTATTTTCCGAAAGCGGAACTCAAAAATATCCGCCGACTGCACAGTATGCTGCAGGGACATCCGGACTGCAATAAATGCCCCGGTGTGGACTGCAGTACCGGTTCCCTCGGACAAGGCATATCGGTTGCGGCGGGTATGGCGCTCGGTTTCCGTTTGGCAAAAAAGCCGAACCGCGTATACGTGCTTACCGGCGACGGAGAATTGCAGGAAGGTCTTGCGTGGGAAGCCTTTATGGCCGCTTCTCATTATCACCTTGACAATCTCACCGTGCTCGTAGACAACAATCACCTGCAGCTTGACGGCCCTGTCGATACGGTTATGTCGCTCGGCGATCTTGCGGCAAAATTCCGCGCATTCGGTTTTGCCGTGTGCGAGGCGAACGGGCACGATTATGAGGCGCTGCTTTCCGCGCTCGATCACCGTGAAGACGGAAAGCCGCTCGCCGTTATCTGCGATACGATCAAAGGCAAGGGCGTTTCGTTTATGGAAAACGGACTCGGCTGGCACGGAAAAGCTCCTTCGGGCGACGAGCTTGAAAAGGCGCTTAAAGAATTGGAGGACTGATATGAGCGAAAAAAAAGCAACACGGCAGGGCTACGGCGACGGCCTCGTCGAGCTCGGCAAAAAATATTCCGATGTGATTGTCCTCGACGCGGATTTGGGACATGCGACCGGTTCTTTGGCTTTTCAAAAAGAGTTTCCCGACCGCTACATCGAAACCGGTATCGCCGAACAGAATTTGATCGGTATGGCCGTCGGCTTGTCGAAAGTCGGCTACGTGCCCTTCGCATCTTCGTTTGCAATGTTTACTGCCGGAAGAGCGTTTGAAATTATCCGAAATGCGGCGGCATACAGCAAAGCGAACGTAAAAATCGCCGGAAGTCATTCGGGCATCACGCCTGCGGGCGACGGAGGCACACATCAGTGCATAGAGGACATCGCCGCGCTTCGCGCAGTTCCGAATATGACGGTGCTGAGTCCATGCGATTACAATCAGGCAAAGCGGATCGTCGAAGCGGCTTATCATTTAAAGGGACCCGTGTATATCCGCACGTCGCGCGAGCCCATGCCGATCGTCACTTCTTGCGACACACCGTTCGAAATCGGAAAAGCGCAGAGCCTGCGTTCCGGCAAGGATCTCTGCATCGTCGCAACCGGTATTATGACGCCGCTCGCCCTCGAAGCGGCCGAGCAGCTCGCGTCCGACGGTATCGAAGCTTCCGTGCTGAACATCCACACGATCAAACCGCTCGACACCGATGCGATTGTAAGTGAAACGCTCGGCTGCGGCGGACGGATCCTCGTCTGCGAAGAAGCGAACCGTTTCGGGGGCATCGGCGAAGCGGCATCTTATGCGCTCCTCGGTAAGGGCGGCGTAAAGATGGCGCACGTTGCGGTCGACGACCGATTCGGACAGTCGGGGCAAACGGCCGAACTCCTTGCCGAATACGGCATCACCGCCGACAACATCGTCTCGAAAGCGAGATCGCTCCTGTAAGGTGCGGAGTATCCGGTATATCGAGGAATGAATATTATTAATTAATAAAAAAATGTCGGTTGTATATCCGTCCGTTTGACAATAAAACGGCGGAATATTATGATACGCTTATACTGCATAACATACGTTCGATTTCCGAATGTATATACACGATGGAGGAAAAAATATGAAGAAGATTTTAAAGGGACTGTTCGCGGCGGTTTTCGCTTCGACGGTTTTGTTTACGGCGTGGCCGCAAAGCGCTTCTATGAAAAACGGAACCTACACCGGAACGGGAGACGGCAAGGGCGGAAAGATAACGGTACAGGTTACCGTCAAAAAGAACGCGATCGTCGACATCAAAGTGCTTTCGCATAAAGAAACGCCGGGCTTCGATAAAGCGATGGATACGCTAAAAGCGGCGGTAATAAAATCGAACAGCACGGCAGTCGATACGGTTTCGGGCTGCACGCTCACATCGAAAGGTTTCCTTACGGCCGTGAACGCGGCGGTCGCACAGGCGGGTGGAGAATTAAAGGCGAATAAAAAAGCTGCCGCAACATCTACGTCCAAGGCGAAGCAGAAAAAAACGGAAACGCACGACGTCATCGTCATCGGTGCGGGAGGTGCGGGACTTGCAGCCGCAATCGAAGCGAAAGAAGCGGGCGCGGACGTTATCGTTTTGGAAAAGATGCCGATGGCCGGGGGCAATACGCTCATCTCGGGAGCCGAAATGGCAGCTCCGGGCAACTGGCTTCAAAAAAGAGACGGCATCGAAGACAGCGTTGCTCGCTTCGAACAAGATATAATGAAAGGCGGCGACAATATCAATAACCCCGAACTCGTGCACGTCGTCGCATCGAATGCGCTTGCCGGCGCGGAGTGGCTCAGAGATAAATGCGGCGTCGTATGGGAAAACTCGCTGATGTTTTTCGGCGGACATTCGGTAAAGCGCAGTTTGATCCCGGCAGGCGCGAGCGGCAAAGAACTCATCACCAAGATGCTCGCAAAAGCGGAAAAACTCGGCATCCCCATCGTGTACAATACGCCTGCAGTCGCGTTCGTGCAGGATGCGAAGGGACGCGTTACCGGAGTTTCAGCCGAAAGCAAAACGACGAACTACACGTTTTATGCGAAAAAAGGCGTCGTACTCGCAACCGGCGGTTTCGGCTCGAACCTCGACATGCGCAAAAAATACAATCCCGCCGTCGATGAAAACATCCTTTCGACGAATACGGTCGGCAGCACGGGTGACGGCATCGTCATGTCCGAAAAAATCGGAGCTGCCCTCGTCGATATGCAGTATATCCAAACCTATCCGATATGCGATCCACTTACGGGCACGCTTTTGTATTTCGACGATGCGCGCCTCTACGGCCACAGCGTTATCGTAAACAAAGAAGGCAAGCGCTTTGTCGAAGAACTCGGACGGCGCGACGTTATGTCCATGGCGATCAAAGCGCAGACCGGACACTGCTGCTATGAAATCATCGATCAAAAAGGATACGATGAAAGCCATCTGGAACAAAACCATGCGGCTGAAATCGCTTATCTGTACAAAAACAAGCTTTTGGTAAAAGCCGATACGCTTGAAAAAGCGGCGGAGTTTTTCGGCATCGATGCGAACGAGATGATTGCGACCGTAAACCGCTACAACAGCTACGTCGCACAGGGCAAAGATCCCGAATTCAATAAACGCAGTTTGACCTTTCCGATCGAAAAAGCGCCGTTTTATATTTTGAAAGCAGTGCCCGCAGTACACCACACGATGGGCGGCGTCAAAATCAACAGCCAAGCGCAAGTCATAAAAACCGACGGAAGCGTGATCCCCGGTTTGTATGCCGCAGGAGAAGTGACCGGCGGCGTACACGGCAAAAACCGCTTGGGCAGCGACGCGATCGCCGACATCATCGTGTTCGGCCGCATCGCGGGAAAGAACGCGGCAAAGTAAACGATTTGTAACGGAAACGACACGGTTCGGCGGCAGGGAAGCGATTGCACTTGCTGCCGGACTTGTGGGCGGGTGAACAGCTTGTCGGAAGATTTTAATAAATTATAGAAACGCTTTCAATACAAACAAATTTCTATTAAATTATATTAATTAAGGGGTCACAAATAATTTTAAGAAGTCTTTAAATGTAAATTTGTGCGGTATGCATAAGTATTCAACTTCAGATGTAAAAATTTTATCATCAAGAAGATAATCAATTGTAACAGTAATTTTCTTTGTTTTCTTGCCTCGTACTTTTCGTCCGGATATCTTCAAATCCAAATCGAATATTAAAAAATAAACTTTTTTATTGTTATATTCATATAAGGTTCCGTCTTCGTTATAGAGAAGATTTCCATCGGTATTTGGGAGAATACTGAATTGTTTATTAACATTTAAATTAATATATTCCCTTTTATTTTCCTCTTTAATTATAATTGATTTTATACATAAATTTTTAGCCGCTTCGGTTAGAATAAGACAGGCTTTTAAATAAAGACTTGTATCTAAGGTTCCGATAAAACCTCTGTAAACAGTCGGGTAGAACATTATGGTTAGGGGATAATTATTGTCAAATTCACGTTTTATCGGACGCCATCCGTCTTTATGTTGATATGCAATTTGTATGTCTTGAGTATGCAGATTATACAAATCTGTTACATCAGCAAATATTGATCCGGCAAAAAATATGAGAAATATGATAAACAGATTCTTTTTTATATTTTTGGGG
>NZ_JAFEVM010000050.1:0-13876 GCF_016901105.1 Treponema sp. Marseille-Q4523
CGATTAAGCAATTTATATTTTCCAATAAGCCGTCTTTTGATTCCCGTGATAATATATTAAAATTTTGTGAGGGAACGGGAACAGGGGAACATACAAAAGGAATATATTATAACGATATGCGAAATTAAAGATTTTTCTTTGTTTATTCCTTATAATCGTTTCCGTTGTTATTATAGCGTATTCCTGAAAAGCTTAAACAGCCCCTAAAAACATTCATTCCTCTATCTTATACCCGTATAAAAATCTGCCGATACTGTAATGATGAAAACCGTCGTTATTTTAAATGCCGCATTCAGCGCTCGGTATATGTTCGAAAAAGTTTTCGGCGGACGTTCCGCATACGATAGGGCGCTTTCGTGGGCGGCTTCCGTTTCGGAAGGTACTCCCGTCATCGTCCTTGCCGCATCCGATAATGCCCAAAGGTGCAAAAGAGAAGCCGCATCCTCTTCCGTGCCCGTTTCCGTAAAAGAAAAGAAAGTGTGGACGACGGCCGATGTGCTGGGCGAAATCGCAAGTTTTAGTGAAAAAGCGGAGACCGCACTCTACGCCGCCGCCGACTGTCCCTTTTTGGACAAAGCGCTCAGCGATGAAATCCTCCGCGTGCATAAAACCTACGCCGCAGAATATACTTTTGCCGACGGCTATCCCTACGGCTTGGCTCCCGAAGCGCTCGATACGGGTGCGGCTGCCATCATTGCTTCTCTTGCGCGGCAAAAAAATCTCGGAGATGAAGTCGTCACACGGGATGCCGTCATGAAGATTTTAAAAACCGATATCAATTCGTTTGAAATCGAAACCGTACTCGCGCCGAAAGACTGGCGCCTCTACCGTCTTTCGTTCGAATGTTCGACGAAGGCGGGCTATATCGCCTCTCGTGCGCTCTACGATGCGTGCGAAGAGGGAAAAGACGCGGCAAGCCTTTCTGAAAAAGCGGTGACCCTCGTGTCGGTTTTGAAAACCGTGCCAGCCTTTTACAACGTGCAGATTTCAGGCAGGGAAGAGGGTGAATGCATTTATTCGCCGTACAGGGAAGCATATAAAAAAATGTACGGAGAAAAAAATCCGCGCGATATGACGCTCGCCGAATTCCGGCCGCTCGTGTCGCAAATGGCATCCTTTTCGGAAAGCGCCGTCGTCTCGCTTTCGGCGTGGGGTGAGCCGCTTTTGCATCCCGATTTTACGGATTTTGTTAAAGAGGTTGCCTCTTACGACGGGCTTTCGCTCCTTGTCGAAACGAACGGCCTTCACGTGACCGAAGAACTGTGCGAAAAAGTCAAAGAGATTTCAGGCGGAAAAATCATTTGGATCGTGCTGCTCGACGCGGTAAGCGAAGCGACGTACAAAAAGATGCGAGGTTCGGAAGGCTCGCTTTCAAACGCTCATAAAGCCGTCGCTCTTTTGCAGCGCGCGTTTCCCGATACGACCTATCCTCAGTTTGTTAGGACGAACGACAACGAAGCGGAACTCGAAGCTTTTTACCGCTTTTGGAAAGACGATAAAAACGGCGGCAAAGTGATAATCCAAAAATACGATTGGTTTTCAGGTCTCCTTCCCGAGTGCAAACCCGCAGACCTTTCGCCGCTCGAACGCAATCCGTGCTGGCATTTGCGGCGCGACATGACGATCCTCTCCGACGGCAGTGTGCCGCCGTGCCGCGAATACGTTTTTAACAATATCATAGGCAATGCGTTTACGGAAAGCCTCGAATCGATTTGGGAGCGGATGACCTCTTACGCCGAAAAAGATATGAAGTGCGAATACGGGGAAGTATGCGGGAAATGCGATGAATACTATACCTTTAATTTTTAACGAACGGCAGATCAACCGCACCGTTATCGGCGGTCTGTCACCGTCGGAAAAAAAGATGGACGTTTCCGCCGTCCTTCTCAATTCGAACGCGAGCCGCTTCCACGCGCAGACGCTTGAAACGCTTTCAAAGTGCGGCTTCGCTTCCGTCATTTCGATCGAACCGAATTCGGGCAGCTGCAATATAGAAGAGCTTTCGAGGCGCATCCCATCCGTGCAGTTCGTAGTTCCGCTCGAAAAAGTGACGGACGGAGACATGATCAATATCGGTATCGGCGAAGCTCCTTCTTCTTACGTGCTTGTGCTGCGCGATTCTCTTTACATCCCTCAGGGGATTTTGCAGCCGCACCTCGCGGAAAATCTTGTAAAGACGGGAAAATACTGCATCGCGCCGCGCCTTTCGGATGCGGGAAAAAAAGCGCTTCCGGTGCGCTTTACGCCCGAAGCCTCTCGCGGAAAGTTTTCCGTTTCTCAATCCGCAGTCGTCAAAGACGGTATGCATACATTGTATCCCTTCGATCATATCGGTCTGTACAACAAAACGAAATTCATTCAGCTCGGCGGTTTCGACTATACGATCACGTCTTCGTATTATCAAAATCTCGATTTGGCGCTGCGCTCGTGGCTGTGGGGAGAGGAGACCTGCCTTTCGACGTCGATGCTTTTTTCTTACAATGAGCGCGTTCCGATCGAAGACACGACGGCGGACTTAACTTATCTGCAGTTTTATCTTAAAAATTTGGCGCCGCGTTTTAAATCCGATTCGGGAGGAGCTGTCGCACCTCTTTCGTTTTTCAACTTTCTTGCGCATTCGTCGTGCGGCTTTTTCGAAGCGAAGCGGCGGTTTTCAGATGCGAAAAAATGGGTGCATACGAACCGCGCGAGATTCCACACGGACGTAAAGCATTTGATAGAAGAATGGAGAGAATGATGACGGCGGTAATCGTTCAGTGCAGAATGTCTTCGACACGCTTTCCCGGCAAAGCGCTCAAAGATTTGGGCGGTCGCCCGGTGCTCGCGTGGACGCTTTCCGCGATGAAAAAAATAAAAGCCGACGCGTATTACGTCGCGACGGATGAGGCGTCGTTTCCCGAACTCGAGCCGGTCACGCGCTCGTGCGGCTGGGAAATTTTTTCAGGTCCGCTCGACGATGTTTTAAAGCGCTTTTGCCTGTTGATCGAAAAGATCGATGCGGACGTCGTCGTGCGCGCGACCGCCGACAATCCCTTTTTATTTTACGAAGCGGCGGAGTCTCTCCTCGACGAATATATGCGGCGCATTGCACTTTCTCCGTGCGATTATATGACGTGGACGGGGCTGCCGCACGGTTCGGGCGTCGAAGTGTTCAGCGGCAAAGCTCTCGTCGCGGCCGAAAAATCGACAAGTATACCTTACGACCGCGAACACGTGGCGCCTGCTCTCTACAATCATCGAAACCGCTTTTCGGCTGTGATGCAAAAAGCGCCTGCGCGTTTTTATTATCCCGACTGCCGCACGACGATCGACACGCCTTCAGATTATCGAAGAGCGCTTTCGGCCGTTCGCTTTCTTTCCAAGGGAAAAGCGGGAGATGAGCCCTATACGACGGAGCAGATTTTATCGGCCTTTTCCGAGCCGAGCGTTACGCATCCCGTGCTCTTTGTGCCGTCGGTAAAAGAAGGGGACGGGACGGGACATCTGAGAAGGTGTCTTGACGCCGCGATCGAGTCGGGCGCCCTCGTGTATATTCCGAAAGATGCGTCGCTTCGCGAATGCGGCGAACTTATCGAACAGGCGAAAGGAAGGGGGCTTTCGGATTGGCAGATCGTCACGGAAGATCCGCTTCCCGGAGAATATTCGCTCATCGTTTCGGATTTTTTTTCGCTCGATAAACATACGGCATCTTCCCTGTATACCGCAGCCCCCCTTGCTGCGATCGACGAGGGCTCGGACAATACGTGCTTTTGCGATTACCTCATCGATATCATCCCGTCGAATCTTTCGCGAAAATCGAATATAAGCGAAAGCGCATTTATGACGATGCCCTCCCGCACGCACAGCGGGGAAGGAAGCAAAACGCGCTCCGATATAAAAACCGTTCTCGTGTGTTTCGGAGGCGAAGATCCCGCTTCCCTTACCGTTCCTGTATCGATATCGCTTCGGCGCGAAGGTCTCTCTGTGAGCGCAGTCGTCCCTGACGGCATCGACTCGTCGGAAGCGGAAGAAGCCGGTGTGGCGTGTATGCGCCCCGTTCCCGTTTTGCGCGAAATGCTTTCATCCTACGATCTCGTCGTAACGCATTACGGGCTTACCGCATACGAATCCGCCTATGCTGGTTGCGCCGTGCTTTTATTTTCGCCGACAAAGCTGCACGCATCCCTTGCAAAAAAATACGGATTCGTCTGTCTCGAAAAAAAAGATGCTGCGGGAAAAAAACTGCATACGGTTTTAAGCGAAAGCGAAAAACTCTATCCCCATATCCAGTCCGTAAATCGGCACGCTTCGCTCGGCGCTTTTATCTCATCCCTTGCAAAGGGCAAGCGTTTCTCTTGTCCCGTCTGCGGACAAAGCGATCCCGAAAAAAACGCCGTCGTTTCGCGTACGCTGCACCGGACGTTCAGGAGATGCGCTTCGTGCGGCATGATCTATATGTCGTGGACGGATTCAAACGCCGCACCCGATTACGGCAAAACTTATTTTGCCGAAGAGTATAAAGCGCAGTACGGCAAAACTTATCTCGAAGATTTCGATGCGATAAAGGCGCAAGGAGAGCGCCGCATCCGCGAAATCGATTCGCTCGTCAAAAATAAAAAACGCTTTGCATCGAAACTTTCCGTGCTCGATGTCGGCTGTGCCTACGGTCCCTTCCTTGCGGCCGCATCGGAAGACGGATGGCAGGTCTTCGGCACCGACGTTTCCAAAGATGCCGTCTCCTATGTGCAGTCATCTCTTCTCTTTCCCGCATCCTGTACTTCTTTTCCCGATTTCGATCCCGCGTCGGAATTCGGTGTGCGTCAGTTCGACGCGCTTACGATGTGGTACGTTATAGAACATTTTCAAAATCTTGATCGCGTTCTCGAAAGTGCCCTCGCTTTGGTAAAAGACGGCGGCATCTTTGCGTTTTCGACACCGTCAGCAGAAGGTGTTTCCGCTCTTATGAATACGGACGATTTTTATGCGCAAAGCCCCGCCGATCACTATACTTTGTGGGAACCGTCCAAAGCGAAACACATACTCAGGCGATTCGGCTTTACGGTTGAAAAGATAATTTCGACGGGTCATCATCCCGAGCGTTTTCCGCAAGTGAAAAAACACGGCTGGAAAAAAGATTCGCTTATGTATTCGCTCTACGCTTTCCGAAGCCGCATCTCACGTCTCGGCGATACTTTCGAAGTGTACTGCAGAAAAACGGGCGGTGCGGGAGAGGGGGAAAAATCGCATGGATAAAAACATACTCATACTCGGCGCGGGCTTTTTGCAAAAACCCGCGATCGAAGCGGCGAAAAAAATCGGCTGCCGCGCGGTCGTCGTCGACGCTAACGAAGGCGCCGTCTGCGTCGGACTTGCCGATCGATTCGAACGCATCGATTTAAAAGATAAAGAAGGGATTTACGAGTTTGCAAAAAAATTACAAAAGGAAGGAGGGCTTGCGGCAATTTTTACGGCGGGAACCGATTTTTCATCTTCGGTTTCATACGCGGGAGAAAAGCTCGGACTTGCCTGTCACTCCTATGAAGCTGCGTGCAACGCGAGCGGCAAAGTGCGGATGCGGAAAAAGTTTTCGGAAGCGGGCGTACCCTCTCCGAAATTTTTCGGCATAACGAAAAAAGAGAGCGAGCTTGATTTTGTTAAAAAATGTGTGCGGGAACTCGGCTTTCCCTGCGTCGTAAAACCCGTAGACAATATGGGCGGCCGCGGCTGCCGCATGATAAGGAGTGAAGACGAAGCGGAAGATGCTTTGCAGACGGCGCTCGCGTCTTCGCGGACTGAAAACGCCATCCTCGAAGAATACATGGACGGTGATGAATATTCGATCGACGCGCTCATCTGTGACGGGGCGATGACGATTACGGGCTTTGCCGATCGGCACATATTTTTTCCGCCGTACTTTATCGAAACGGGGCACACGATGCCGACTGCGATATCCGATGCGAAAAAAAACGAACTCATCGCGGTCTTTGCGCTTGCGGCAAAAGCGCTCGGTCTCAGCTGCGGGGCGGCAAAGGCCGACATAAAATATACGGAAAAGGGGCCGATGATAGGCGAAACGGCTGCTCGTCTTTCGGGCGGCTTTATGTCGGGCTGGACATACCCTTACGCGTCGCATTGCAATCTCACCGAACAAGCGCTCCTCATCGCGTGCGGAAAAAAGCCTTCGTTCCTCGAAGCGCATCGGAAACGTATTCCGTTTACGCCGCCTCCCTCGTGCGGAAACTGTCGCGCGCCCTACGAACTGTACGAACTTCCGTGTGTTGATGCGAGCGCCGAGCGCGCGTGGATTTCAATTCCGGGGATCGTTAAAGAAGTATCGGGTTTGGATGCGGCGCGTTCCGTTCCCTTTGTCAAAGACGTATTTCCGCGAAGCGGTGCGGGCGATGCGGTCGTCTTTCCGCACAACAACGTGCAAAAATGCGGCAATGTGATTTCATCGTCTCCGTCGTGTAAGGATTCGATTGCCGCTGCGGAAAAAGCGGTTTCTGAAATCGTGCTGCGCTTGGAACCATGCGTCCCCGAAACGGATGCGTTTTTTGCCGATGCAGAAGCCGCCGCGTCAAAATCATGCACAGCGGAAAATCGTACGGCGGATAAAACAGCGGAAGCACAGTCGCTCGTACAAAAGGCGGAAGTAAACTCGCTGTGCTTTCCGCCCGACGCCTACGGGGCGGCCTCTGCCGCTGTTGAGAGCGAAGATGCGTCCGCCCGTTCCTCACCTGCGGTAAGCGGCGTCATACCGAAAGGCGTTCGCGTTTCCGATTGCGTACCGCGGGTTTTACGCAGACTTTACGAATCGGATGAGCGCGACTGGAATCATCGAAGCTTTGCCGAAAGCTGCGCACTTTTCGACGAACTCTGTCCCGATCATCCCGACCTCGACGCGAAAAAATTTTGGCGCGCGGGACTGCGTGGGGGGGTGCAGGGAATGCTGTATTTTGCCGATACTATAGATAGGGTAAATACCGGCTTTTGAAAGTATATGCTAGCCGCTATTCACTTGATTTGCGGAACGGTTGGAAAAAAATTATCGGAGAATGAAAAAGGCAATGAACATGCCGAAAGGACATAGGATTATATTCGCTTCTCTTGTTTTGCTTTTTGCAGCGGCGGCGCAAAGCTATGCGGCGGAAACGATCGAGCTGCTGAAAAAAGCCGAAGCGTCGGGCATTCTCCTGTATTGGGACAGTTTGGCTGAAACCGGTCTTATGGAAAAAAACGGACACCAAATAAGTTTCCGTGCGGGCGACAGCGTCGTCCTGCTCGATAACCGAAAGCTTTCGGTAACCGATGCACCCCTTGCAAAAGCGGGAGCGGTTTTCGTGTCGCAGGCTTTTATAGATACGGCGGAATCGTTTTTTAAAACGGAAAGCGAAGAAGCGCACTACCGCGTCGGCGCGATTTTAATCGATCCGGGACACGGCGGAAAAGATCCGGGGGCGAGCCAAGTGTTCCGGCAAAACGGGGAGACGCTCGTCATTCGGGAAAAAGACGTAACGCTTGCCGTCGGAAAAATGCTGTACGCAAAACTCAAAACGGCGTTCCCCGACAAAAAAATTATATTGACGAGGAACGGAGATACCTTTCTTTCGCTCGGCGAGCGGACCGATATCGCCAATTCCGTACGGCTGAAAAAAAACGAAGCGGTGCTGTATGTTTCCGTTCACGTAAACGCTTCTCTGGATAAAAAAGCGAGCGGTTACGAAGTGTGGTATCTGTCGCCGGGTTACCGCCGCACCGTTATCGACAAGGCAGCTGAGGGAGAGGATAAAACGCTCTTTCCGATTTTGAACGCGATGACGGAAGAAGAGTATACGACCGAAAGCGTCCTCATTGCAAAATTTATCATGGACGGCTTGCAGGCGCAGATAGGCGACAAGTCGAAAGCGCGCGGCATAAAGGCGGAAGAATGGTTCGTCGTTCGCAACGCGAACATGCCGAGCGTGCTCGTCGAATTGGGTTTTTTAACGAATTATACCGAAGCGCGGAATTTAAGCGACACCCGGTATCTGCAAAAAGCCGCATTCGGCATATATAACGGCATAAGCGATTTTATCACGCACTTTGAGCGGTCGAGAGGCTTTACATCATCAAAATGATTTTGTACGATTGCGTTATGAAAAGAAAAACAACGGCGTTTATCGCGATCGTGTCGGCTTCTTTCGTTCTGTCTCTTGTGCTGTGGATGATGAGCTATCCGGGCGTACGCTACGTGTTTATGTTCCAGTCGGCTGCAACCGGCAAAATCTGTATGGAGTCGAGGTATTTACCGCGGCGTCCCGTGCAGGGAAAGGTGAACTGCTACGTAGACGAACTTCTGCTCGGGCCTTTGACTGCGGAATACCGCCCGCTTTTTACGCGGGGTACCCGTGCGCAATCGTGTTTTGTGCGCGGCGGCGTTCTGTATGTCGATCTTTCGGACGCGCTTGTTTCCCAAGCGGACGGCGCCTCCGAAATACAACAAGGGATGGAATTATTCAGGAAAAATATCCTGTATAATTTTAAAAATATTCATACTATCGAAGTGTTTGTTGCCGGCAATCATGCGTACGAAAAAAACGCCGTCGGGGATTTGCAAAAATAAAATCCTTGACAAACGGATTTTTTTGTACTATCGTGATAAGCGGTACAAGGCTACATCGAATAGTATAAGGAGCTTCCAAAATGAAGAAGACTTTTTTAGTGATTGCGGCGGGGATGCTGCTTACCGGAGGCGCGGGGCTTTTCGCTACGGAATCGATGCTTATCGATTTTACGAAGCTCGATGCGGACGTCGTCGCCGATGCAAACGGTAATCCGACGCAAAACGGCCGTACCGTGATGAATTATGCGGCGGCTGCGGGCGCGACATTTACCGCAGAGCAGCGGGATCTCATGAAGACCTCTCTCGCGCTCCCCGAATGGGAAGTCGTGCTGAATTCATCTGCGAAAAATGTGCAGGCGATGGGTGTTTCGACGGTCGTCGCAGCCCCTGTGCGCAGCGAAGCCGATGTTCCGTTTGCGGGTTCGAACGTCATGGGCGTCCGTGTTCTTTTCCCCGAATGGAACGCAAATGCAAACGCGCGTATCGAACCGCCGTTCGACATTCCCGTGTTCGAACCGCTTGCAGCCGCCGATGCCGACGGCAACCGTCAGGCACAGACCGACGAAGAAAAGGCGAGCGGAAAATCGCTTTTTGAAGACGGTTACGGACTGCTCAGAAACGTCGGTGCGATCAAATCGATCGCCGTCACGACGATGGGTATGAACTACCCCGAAGGCTTGTACGTTTTGCTCAAAGACAACGACGGGATCGAACGCCGCTATTTTATGGGCTATCTCGGATTCGACGGCTGGAAAGAACTCGTGTGGAATAACCCGCAGTACATCAGCGAGATCCGCAACCGCGAAATCCGCGTGTACCCGATTTATCCGCGCGGCATTCCGTATGTAAAATTTGCCGGTTTCCAGATTACGCGCGACGCGGCTCATATCGGCGGCGACTATATCGGCTACTTCAAAGACGTCAAAGTCATCTACGACAAAGCCGTGCTGACATCCGAACGCGATATCGCCGATGAAGATCTGTGGGGCATTGTTCGTGCGCGCGAAAAGAGACGCCAGGCGATCGAAATGGAGCGCTTCGGCAACAAGCAGGTGAACCGTTATCTCGAACGCATCAAACAGGCTACGGAAGAAAGCTTCACTTCGAGCCTCAATCCGGACTCCACGTCGAACGCAGCACGTTCGTCGGGTAATTCCGCAAATGCACGATAAGCTGCCGTAAGTTTCCTTTAATAAACGTCCTCCATGCCGCTCCGTGCGGAGGGGGACGTTTTTTTTATAATTTGATTTCGAGTTATGGAATACAAATCCTACGATAGTCTTCCGGCAAAAGTCCATATCCAAAAAACCTATGAAGCGTACGCGCCGTATTTTTATGCCGTTATGGAAAATATTCAAAAACGGCTGGAACGCGCCGTTACGCTCGCTTCTCCTCCGACGTATAAAGCGCGCATCAAATCTTTCGACAGCTACTATAAAAAAATTCTGCGCTTAAAAGTCGGTTCGCCCGACGACGGCTCTCTCATCTGCCTCACCGATATGATCGGCATACGCATCATCTGCGCGTTTCTCGAAGACATCGCCGTCGTTTTAAAACAGGTGCAAGGACTTTTCGATGTGCGGGAAATCGAGCAAAAGGGACCCGCTCAGAATTTCAAAGCCTTCGAATACGAATCGATTCACATCCTCGTAAAAATTCCCGACTCGTGTTTTCCGCCGCAGTCCGATTTTCCCTCGCTTCCGCGCTTAAACGATATCGTGTGCGAAATTCAAATCCGCACGATTTTACAGGACGCATGGGCGGAAGTCGAACACGAGCTTATCTACAAAAGCGAGTTTTCTCCGTTCGATCTGCCGCTTCGCAGAAAGCTCGCATCGATCAACGCGTCGCTGACGCTCGCCGATACGATTTTTCAGGAAATACGGGATTATCAGAAAAAACTGCAGGGCGAAGTGAACGAGCGGCGAAAATTGTTTTATGAAAAAGTCGATGAACTCGATACGATCAAACGCGAGATAAAAAAAACATCTCCCGAACAGGAAGGAAGCGCCGCACCTTTTGCAAAAGGAACGATCGACGATTTGCTCCTCGATGCGATTCACGCTCACAATACGGGCGATTTGGCGAGGGCAATCGAAATCTACACGCAGATCATCGAATCTGCTCCGCCTGCCGTCGTGCTATCCGTCATATATAAACACCGCGGTATGGCCTATTTTACCGAAAGCGAATATCAAAAAGCGCTCGAAGATTTTCAAGCGAGTTCGGCTCATAATCCGCAAAATTTCCGCGCCCTGTATTACGAAGGGATCGTTTACGGCATTCTCGGCGACAATACGGCCGCGATCGATCGCTTTTCGAAGTCTTTGTCGATCAACGAATACCAGTCTCACGCCTTTTATCATCGGGCGGAAGCGTATTATGAAAAAGGTGAATACGAAAGCGCGCTCGGCGATATACGCGCTGCGGAAAAGCTCGGCATAAACGACGACGCATGCAATGTGCTGCTCACAAAAATTATGGATAAGATTTGACCGTACATTTTGCGGAATACGTTTTCGGCGTGCGGTTGCCGCGGCGGCAAAAAATCTGTATAATTAAAAAGCTTTTTATCGCGCATCGGCTCATCCTTTATACGCGGCGGGGAGTTTTCCATAAGTCTTTGAAGGGGAAATGCGCGCGTATTTTTATAGCAGGTTATGTATGGCGGAAGAACAGATTCAAAGCGCTTTTTTAAAAAAACTTTCGGTGCTTGCCCAACGCAACGATCCGATCCCGCCCTCTTTATACACCAAATACGATGTAAAGCGCGGGCTGCGTTATGCGAACGGAACGGGCGTGCTTGTCGGGCTCACGCGCATCGGTGATGTCGTCGGCTACGATATGGTAAACGGTGAAAAAGTGCCGATCCCCGGAAAACTTTTTTACCGCGGTTACGATGTCGCTTCCCTCGTTAAAGATGCCGAGCGTACAAAGCAGTTCGGCTACGAAGAGTGCGTCTATCTCCTGCTCTTCGGCAAGCTTCCGACGCAAAAGCAGCTCGACGAGTTTACCCAGTTTTTGGGACTCCGCCGTACGCTCCCGCCGAACTTTACGGAAGATATGATCATGAAAGCGCCGTCGAGCGATATCATGAACAAGATGGCGCGCGGCGTGCTCGCAAGTTATTCGTACGATCCCGATCCCGAAGGGCGGGATATCGCCAACGTGCTCAAGCAGTGCATCGAACTCATCTCGCGATTTTCGACGCTTGCGGCTTACGCGTATCAGGCGAAGCGGCGTTTTTACGACGACAAGAGCATGTATATCCACAATCCGCTGCCCGAGCTTTCGACTGCGGAAAATTTTCTGCGTCTCATCCGTCCTGATAAAACCTATTCCCGCCTTGAAGCGGAAATCCTCGACCTCGCCCTTATTTTGCACGCCGAACACGGAGGCGGAAACAATTCGAGTTTGACGGTGCACGTCGTTTCATCCGCAGACACTGATACCTATTCGGCGATCGCAGCGGCTATCGGTTCGCTCAAAGGAAGGCGGCACGGAGGTGCGAATATCCGCGTCATGGAAATGATGGACGACATCAAGTCTCATGTAAAGGATTGGACGAGCGAAAAGCAGGTTCGCGATTATTTAATAAAAATTGCAAAACGCGAAGCGTTCGACGCTACGGGTTTGATTTACGGCATGGGGCACGCGGTGTACACGATCGACGATCCGAGAGCGGTGCTCCTTCGCGAGCGGGCGGCAAAGCTTGCAAAAGAAAAAAAATGCGAAGCGGAATTCCGCCTTTACGATCTTATTGCAAAGATTTCTCCCGATGTCCTTGCCGAAGTGCACGGCGCCGACAAAAGAATCTGTCCGAACGTCGATTTTTATTCGGGCTTCGTCTATTCCATGCTCAATATTCCGCGCGAACTCTATACGCCCATCTTTGCGATTTCGCGCATTGCAGGCTGGAGCGCGCACCGCATCGAAGAGATCGTTGCGGGCGGCAGGATTTACCGGCCGGCGTACAAAAACGTGTGCGATGTGCGAGATTACATTCCGATCGAAAAGCGCGTAAAGTAAGCGCACATGATCCGCCTCGACAAACTGCTGGCGCACGGAGGTTTGGGTTCCCGCTCTTCCGTAAAAAAACTTCTTCGTTCGGGCGCCGTGACCGTAAACGGCAAATGCGTATTCGATTCATCGATGCGCGTCGATGAATCGAAAGATGCCGTCGCCGCGGACGGCAAAAAAATCGAAATCCGAAAAGAGGTCTACCTCATGATGCACAAGCCTTCGGGTTATGTGTGTGCAAAGCGCGACGGACTTCATCAAACGGTTTTCGATTTGCTCGGCGATGCGTACCGTACGCCTTTTTTCGAAGACAATCTGCACACGATCGGAAGACTCGACTGCGATACGGAAGGCCTGCTCATCCTTACAACCGACGGAGAACTTACGCACCGCATCACTTCTCCGAAAAGCGAATGCGGAAAAACGTATTTTGTACGCCTCTCAAACAAAGTTCGGAGCGGAGAAGCGGCGGACTACGTTTGCAAATGCGCGCAAGGCGTACACATAGGACCGGAAGGACGAGAAAAAGAAGCAGACTGCAAAAGCGCTTGCCTCGTGTGGCTCGGAAGCGGCGATGAAAAAGACGAATGCACGCTTACGATCTACGAAGGAAAGTTTCACGAAGTAAAGCGTATCTTTTCCGCGCTCGGAAACGAAGTCGTCTATTTGAAACGCATCGCGATCGGTGCGCTTCGTCTGGACGAAAGCCTTGAAAAAGGCGAATGGAGGGAACTTTCGGAAGATGAAATTGAGCTGCTATACCGAATTTGAAAACTTGTGCGCCGCTTCAGCATGAAAGGAAATAAAGCGCAAAAGCGCTGATTTATTTTTATCAAAGGGGTGGTTACCGTCGCTACACCGCTGATAAGGACATTGTGTTTTGTGAAGTGAGGGGAGTCGGGGGCAGTCCTTATTCCAAACCGCATATAGGGTGGAGGAAAAAGTTTTGAAAAAGGGAGGGGTAGGTACTTGACAGGGAGGAGAGAAAAGTAGTAAATTACAAGCTACCCGCGCAAATCACGGGTGCGCTGTTTGACAGGTAGAGGGAAGGAAAGAAAGCAAGACGCATGCGGAGATATACAAGTCTCCCGAATCAAGCGAGAGCAAGCGGGGACAAACGAACGGAATTAGACCCGGAGCAATCCGGGAACATAATGATGGAGAGTTTGATCCTGGCTCAGAACGAACGCTGGCGGCGCGTCTTAACCATGCAAGTCGAGCGGCAGGCAGCAATGCCGAGAGCGGCGGACTGGTGAGTAACACGTGGATAACGAA
>NZ_JAFEVM010000051.1:0-11274 GCF_016901105.1 Treponema sp. Marseille-Q4523
AAGTTTGTTTAAAAGGACCTAGATACTCAGCATTTAGGAGTTCCTGCGTGTTTAATTTCACAGAATAAGTATTTAACCTTGCAAATATATCAAGAGTATCTGAGTAACTCAAATCAAATAAAACATCAACTCCTATTTCATATTTTAGGATATCTGATTTTATTTCTTGTGGAAGATTCGAATAGAGCATTCCCCCATAATCTCTATTATGTGATTTGTAGATAGAAAAACTATCGCTACAATATTCAATAATGGTTCGCAATCTCTGTTGACCATCGATAATTATGCGTTTATTTCTAGTCCCCTTCAAATTTTGTGTCATCAATATTTTCGGAATTGGCTTTCCTGATAATATTGTATCCATTAAATATGATTTAGCTTGAGTCGTCCAAACACCTCGTCTTTGAAAATCGGGACTTAAATCAAGTAAATCAGAGGCATTCCATTCCAAAAAATCTCCAATGCTGTATACACGCGTATCAAAGTTTTTCATAAAAATCTCCCATAAAAAGTCAACGAACAAGGTGACTTTCTAAGCTATTTAATTCATGGCAGCAAGGGCTTGTTCAGCAAGAGTCATAGGCTTATAAGTACCCATCATCTTTTCTGAATCAAAGTCCTGTCTTCGTGTGAGCAACGCCCACACGATTTCCGCCATCTTCCTCGCAGCAGCAACTATCGATTTGCCGCTGCCTTTATTCTTTTTCATATAATCCAGCCGCTGCATGATTCTCCATCCCGAAGTATTTTTGCATCGTCGAATTCCCAACACCAACTGAACATACGCCGTTCTCAACTCCTGCGGTCCTCGCTTAGTTATCTTTCCGTGACGAACACTCTCATTCGAATCCTGTACCCACGGAACAATTCCGCAAAAGACCGCATATTTCTTTGCATTCGCAAACCTGCCTATATCTTCCGTGTACGCCCTGATTATCCATGCTGTGATTTTTCCACAGCCTCGAATTGTCATAAGACGGCCGACCATCTCATCATCTTCTGTCAATTCAGAAAGCTGTTTTCAATTCCGATTTTCACATCAAAGCCGCTTGCCTTGTACGCGGCGATCCTTTCAAGAAACTTCGTATAACCGACTGCTGTAGTCGAGTCGGGTACTGCTTGATTTCAGACAAACTTTCAATCCTATCCCCAACTCTCACATGCACGGTAAACTGTGTCTTGTGTAAATCAACGCCAATGTAAACTGTCATGATGATCTCCGTTTTGCTTCAGCGGAAAGTCTAATCGGTAGTGCGTTCCATTCCGCTGGAAACTTCGTTGCGAAGTTCCCATTCAGTCTCTTACGATTTTATCATGCCCCCATTTGTGTTATTCTGTATTAAGTATAAAATGTTTTTTATGAAAAATTAACTATTTTCATAAAAAGACTGGTAATATGCAGGTTTATCACCAGCGGAACAACTGTTGCTTATTTCAAAATGAGGATTATTCCAAAATTCATTCGACAGTTTCACAAGTGTTTCCGTAATAGTTGAATCGAATTTTATAAATTTCTCTTTGTCTTTGAGAATTGCAGGCGTTATAGTTGGATTATACTTTTGATTAAGTTTTTCCAGCTCAGTATTTACAGTAACCATTAAATTTTTTATCTTTTGGTACTTAACATAATCAATGTTATGAGTATGCATTACATCATTTCGATATTCCTTTATTTCCCAAAAAGATTCTGTTATGTTAGGGGCAATCTCTTTTGCATACTCCAATTTCGCCCATAAAGAATGTTCTGGAATATCAGAAATAAGCTTTTCTAATTGCTTCTTGTTATAGGGCGAATCAGATTTTAGTTTTTCAAATTTTTTAGTAAAATCTTTATAGAAACTTTCACTTGTGAAAAGAAGAATATAAAGCTTTCCGAAATCTAGGAGTTCCAGATTGTTTATTTTATGTGCAACCTCTTTAACTGAACTTTGCGTACTACTTCCGTCATTTCCAATTAATGCTTTTGCAAGATACAATACTTTTCGTAAATCTCTTTCAAAAGTATTGAACAACGGATAAAGCTCCTTGTTAAAGAATGCAGAAGCATCATTTTCTATAAGTTGCAGGCTAGAATATTTACTCCTTATATCTGTATCAATAATTGAGAGTGATTTTGCTGCATCCTCATCATCTTCATTCTTATTGAACTCGATAATTGAAGTTAATATTTCATTACGCTGTGTTATAGTTACATCAGGTTGATACTTTTCTCTTATCGTTGCAATGTCCTTTTCATTGGAGCATAAATACTGTAGTCTCATAAATTTCCCTCATTCATAGATGACAAATGCAGCCCAATAATACGGATGATTGTAATCATTGCTATTTCGGAATTCGTTTTTTACTTTTCGGTATGCCTCCGCATAAGTCATTCCAGTCCGAACTTTTTTATACATCCTTGACATGAATTCCGCCGTTGCTTCATCATCGACACTCCATAGTGTTACCCCTACATTTCTGCTACCTGCAACCATAAATGCACGAGAAAGCCCTACAAGCCCCTCTCCTTTTTTGATTTCTCCAAGCCCTGTTTGGCATGCAGAAAGGCAGACCATCTGAGCATTCAAGCTTAATGATGCAGCCTCACTTATAGTAAGATAACCATCCTCGTTAGAAGTCCCTTCAAGTTTTCCTGAAACCTCGGAGAAAAGGACGCTCGACATTTCGCTAAAATCATTGTCGAAGTAACCATGACAGGCAAAATGCAAAATCGAATACTGTTTTAACAAACTTGTGGCTGACATTTCTTTTAGGGATGCTTCAGAAGCTGATTCTTGTGTTTCTATTTTTACCTTCTTGAATGCAGTCCTTTGAAGCATTTCGAGTTCTGTAACAGTTCCAGGTAAATCGTGCCAGTTCAAGTTTTTCATTTCAAAATACTTTTTACTTCCGTCAATTTCTTTAATTTTGAGGAGTTCATCTCGTGAAAGATTTGATTGTGATTCAACCAGTACAGTTCCCCTGTCAAATCCCTTTGTTCCGTTTTTCCGTAAAATTTTTCCGTGCTCCTCCTTAGAAAGAGATCTGTCATACCATGCGCCCCCGAATGCTAAAACACCTGAATCTTTATGTTTCGCTCTATCCGCAAGCATACTTACCGAAACAGAAGGTGACAACCCTATGGAGTATTTTTTGCCAAAGTCATCCGAATCGGAACTCTCGCGGAGCATATCAAATGGCAAGAAAGACAGGTTGCCATCCGGAACAATCAGCAAATCCTTCTTCCCCTTTATATAGGGAAGAATTGGCTTTACAAGTTTTTCATACAGCTCATTCCTCTGCTTTTCAAACGTTACTTCAGACTTCATTGGACGGTGGATAATTGCATCTCGCAGGCTAGACACGGAGGAATCGTAGTCATAGTTGGAGTCAAGAGGAACAACCTGAATCTTATCTTTTGTTATAAGAATGCAATATGCATACTTTATGGGTGAGTGGGAGATACTGGTATTTGCTTCAGGTATCTTTTCAGAACCGCATAGAATATATTCAGCAATTGCGCGATTCTTACCACACCATTTTTTTGCATCCTTGGAATTAACTGTGCGAGGATTTTTCAGCTCCATATAAGACGGAACATTTTTCGAAATGCTCAAGTCAAGTTTCTCTAGTTCATTTTCCAAGTCAGAAGCCTTTTTTACCAATTTAAACAATTCATCCTTGTTTTTCTCTTCGTCAGGAAGTTCATTTATGCTTTGAATTTTTACATGGAAATTTCTGATTTGACTTTGTAGCTCTTGTAGTTTGTTCCTGTCTGCATCTGTTACTCCACTTAACTTTGATGCAGCATCAATTCCGATTTGCTCAAGAAAACCCCGGCTTCTTAATGCTTCTGAATAAGCAAAAACTGCGTCATGATTGTTCCTCTCATGCTCGAATTGCACACCGTAATAATAGAAAGGCAGAATTTGTTCAAGTATATCGTTCTTTATAGCCGGATTTTCTGTCCGTGCTTTTTCAGCCTTGTCCATCGCAATCCTCAGGACTTTGCTTTTAAAATTTATGTCATCATATTCAAATGTAAAAAGCAGGGGCTGGGCAATCCAAATGATATCATAATAATTGACATTGGAAGCTTCATATATGTCAAATGCCTTATTCCAATATTTTACGGCATTATGCTTGTCATCGATCCAATAGTATAAATCTCCTGCCTCTTTATATGCTTGGGCTGTATATATAGAATTTTTGCTTGAAGCTTTTTCATAAATATCTATTGCTGCAAAAATGCATGATTCCGCCTTTGCAAGATTTTCAGACCGAGAGTTTCCTTTAAGACCTTTCCATTTATATACGTTAGCTAAATCATCATAAATAATTGCAGTATGAGGGTGATATTCTCCGTAAAATTTTATTTGGAGTTCCAAAGCGTTATACAGGTAGTCTATAGCCTTATCATATTCTTCCGTGGAATCGTACAATTGCCCCAAGTTAATATATGCTGTTATCAATTTGGGATGCTCTTTTCCATATTCTTTTATTCCAAGATTGAGAGCTTTTTTATAGCAGTCTTCGGCAGTCTTGTAGTCGAGCAAGAAGATATAATTGTTTGCGGCGTTATTGTATATCGATGCAAGTGTGCCTGGTGTTTCAGCATAGGGGATTGCCTTTTCAAAGAATATTTTTGCCCGCTCAAAATTTCCCAGTTTATGATAAGCACCTGCAATATGATTATAAGTGAGTGCTGTGTCATCTTTTAGCTTCAGCTGCTCATAAATACTGCATGATTCCTGATAGTATTTCAATGCATCAATATAGTTCTGATTATTTTCATAGGAGCTGCCTAACAAATCTGAAGTTTGTGCAGTACGCCAGTCATTTAATCCATAAAGCTTTTTATAGATTTCATATGATTTCTGATAGTAAGATATTGATTTTCCATAATCGCCGACTTCATTATACAACCTTGCTAAATCAGAATACTGTGCAGCACATACTGAACTTTCAACACCATATGCAGCTTCAAGCAGTGGCATTGCCTTTAGATAGTAATTGAATGAATTTACGAAGTCTGATTTCCAGGAATATGAGCTTCCAATACTTGAATACAAAAAACCTAAAGAGGCACAGTTTTCACTTGAAACATCAGAAAAAAATCTTTCAAAAAGTGGAAGTGCTTTAAAGTAATAATCAAGTGATGAATCATATTCTTTTTTATTCTGGTATGCATCTCCGATGCTTTTCAAAAGAAATGCCCTGTCGGCATTATCTTTTTTTATGCTTTTTTTATTGATATCAAACGCCCTTTTTCCATAGAAAATGGCTTTGTCATAATCTTCCTGCTGAAAGTAAATTTGAAGCTTCCTTGTATCGATAATTGAAAAACAGTAATCTTTTTCAGGAAGTCCAAATTCCTTTAATTCGTTTTCGAGCGTATTTACATATTCGATACCAGGCTCATTATGTGAATACATATTCTCATATACAAAATGAAGTTTGCCCAACAATTCCTCTTCTGTGGGAACTGCAAAGACTCTGAATGTGGAGAATAAAAGGAAAATAAAAAAGAATTTCTTAGTTTTCATAAGTATCACCTTTAAAAGCCCTGTGAGTTTGCGCAGGGCTTCATAGGAAAAAACTAGTTTGTATAAAGTTCGAACCAGCTCATGTAGCGAGAATTGTTTTTTACGACGATATGAAAATTGCCGTCCCAGCGAGGTACAAAACTACACCATGCATTAGGACTATAAGATGTATCTTGGTCTATGAGATTCCAATTTGAATCGTAAATATACAAGTCAAGGTCTGCCCCATCCATAGAGTAAATGTCTACTTCAGCGTATCTGTCAGCAACGAATCCAACATTATAGTACGAGGTTTTGCTGTTACCATATACATAGCTAAAATCATATTTTGGTCCTCCAAAAGCTCCGCGAGTTCCAGCTTTTACCAATTTTTCAACATTCTTTGCATACGCAAGTAAAGTTTTGTCTTTTCCTGCAAGTTTTTTACCATCAGCAAGCAACTGTTCTGCGGTATATTGTTTTTTTTCTGATTGAGTTTCCTTTGTACCAGACTCATCCTGTGTTGCTTTTGTTTCCATTTCCTGTTTTGGGACTTGTGCAAGAATTTCTGCCGCACAAAGCAATGATGAAGCAGAGCCATTTTTATATCCGTATTCTGCAAGCTGCAATGCAGTCTGAATTGAAGCCATTTCTTCAGAAACAGGTGCTTTCAATTCTTCTTTTGCTTCAATTTCAGGTTGTTTTGCATCTTGTGCAAAAACAGCAGTCGCCAATAATGTTCCTAAGAAAAATGAAACAATTCTCTTCTTTTTCATAAAAATCCCCCTAAGATTTCCTTTTTTGTGACGAATAAAATGCTGGTGGATTTTCTTATTGACAATAAGCGGGCCAGTGGCCCGTCCGCTAAACATCCTTTCGACTTTTCCATATAATATCACAAAAACCTATGCTTTTCTATCTAAATTGTGGCGGATCAAAAAATCACATCTTTCTTCCTTGTTATTAGCGGAATAAATCAACAGCTTCATGCAGAGTACGCTGAATAACCGAAGGATCGATATGGTGGCGCCCTTGCTCGCCTGTTTCTTTATTACGCCATCGGCGAGCTTGAGGAAACACCCACTGCCATGCCCAAATTTTACCTGCATTGGGATATTTTTTTGCAAGGCAAACGGAAGCGGCACAGAACCGAACCCCTCCTTGCAGTCTGCCTCATGGATAAGACGAACATTTTCCAAATGCTTTTGAAGCAGTAGGATTATTATTTTCTCCGATCATTTCAATATTCAACGGCATACCATCAGGAGAATCGTTGTCATTGTCTTCACAATCTTTTCCGATGAAGTCGGAATCTGTCCTGCAAAGCCCCTCATTATACAAATCATTTAATAAAATATTGCAAGAACTGCGATCGGCAGGAATAATCCAAAACATCCAGGCGGAATTCAAGCTCTGTTCGGTACTTTTTTTATTGATTGCATAAATGTAGCAAACTATATATAATCGCCAAGACTGGACGAAAGGCCCTATAGGTTTATTCATTTTGCATTTACCGTTTTGAACCATGGAACGTCGAAAAAACCTTTGTATAATTTTATTTTAACCGTATCACCGGGATCCACTTCAGCATACAATCTGCTTCCGACTGAAATTTCTTTTTGATTCGTTTTCCCGTCGATCCATGGGGAAACTTTCAAATAATAATACGTATGCTTTCCCTTCGATACGCGTTGATTTATAACAGTAACTTCGAAAACTGCAGGTTTTGATTTGTCAAACATAATGTTTGCACAAACGGAAAATCCGAATCCATATAGAAACATAAGAAATAAAACGCTGATAACGGTAAGTATTTTTGTAGAATGCTTTTCCTCTGTTTTCTTTCCCGATTCATTTGCGCAAATATAATATAAAAAGGACATAACAAGCATTACAAATGCCGAAACACAAAGTTGTTTTGACAGACTGTATATTTGGGCAGTAAAAACAACAGCCAACAAGCAAAGAGCTCCGGAGCAAAAATAAAAAGGAGAAAGAAGGCTCGGATATACATCCGTATCTTTTACATTCAAGCGGATTTCTCCGTTTGAAAAGCGCATGATCAGAAGCAAAAGGATCGGATACGCTGCACACACAATAAAACCGATATACAGAAAACTTCTGCCTAAAAAAATAGCTGCAATAAAAAGAACGGAAATAATCGTACCGCCCCATTTTAAAATCCGTGCAACCATATGTATTTTTTGAAAAAGTCTGCTTTTTTCATCATCCGAAAGTTCACAATGAGAGTCAGTAAATTCTTTCACGGATTGAGTAACTTGCTCTACATACAAATTATACGTATGAGAATCAAGCCATTCATTCAGCAACTGTAAATTCTGAAAATACGCAGAAACCGTCAATGATTTTATTTTTTCCCCATCGTTGATTACAGTTTTGTATGAAATTGAAATTCCTCTTTCTGTTACAAGAAATCCTTGAAGCGAAGAAACGGGGATTTTTTTTACTTTTGTAAAACCCGAATAAAATTCGATCCCGTTTTCATCATCGAAAGAGCAGTATGAAAAAAGCGCTTCCGAAATACCGAAAACTGAAACTGCGGCAAATACTATAAACAGAGGAAACATGATCGCCCAAGTCACAACGGAACGTAATTCGGTAAACAGAAAAAATAAAAATCCGCACAAAAAAATTGCCGAAAGAAGAATTCCTCCTGCAACGGTTATAACTTTCATTTTTTTAGAAAAAGTCAGTTTTGTCATTTGTTCCTTAATGCCCTCATTGATGTCAAACCATAATTTTTATTTTTTCCCTGCTTGCCCAATAGCGGGTCCGTATAACATTCGCTTAACCGGCAACAGGGTACAGTTCCTGTTTGCCAGCATTGAAGCGGGTGTTAGGTTATTTTTTTTATTGATGATAATGTGTACCGCACTGAACAATATACAATTTATTATCTTCAACTTTATATACAAGTCGATTTGCCGCATCTATTCTTCTACTCCAATACCCTGATAATTCATGCTTTAATGGTTCAGGTTGTCCTTTTCCCTTATCAATACCATTTCTTTCAATATCTTTAATTAAATCATGTGTACTTTTTATCAATTTTTGCTGATGTTTATCAAAAAGGCGGCAATAATCTTTCCATGCAATATCAGACCAAACTTTTACCATCAGTCAGTTTCCTTCAGTTCATGAATTTGACATCTTCCGGTTTCAATCTGATTTATACTTTTACGCAAATATTTCATATTTTCTTCCGAATAAATATACGGATCCTCGGATGCTTTCAGCGCAAAAGGCAGACCATTTTCTCGAATTGTAGCCTTTACAAAAGAATTTATAGCCGACGAAATATTGATTCCCATAGAATCACATATCCGCTCGAAACTTATTTTATCATCATACGTAATTTTTGCTGATATCGTAGTCATTTTTAATACCTCCTACTACAATATACTACGCAAGCTTCAAAATATCAACTGAGTTTAAACCCTACGCACGAACGTGCAAGGAATGATACATTTCGGAGACGAATGTACTATGTTCATATTTTCTCAAGATCGATTTTATAAATCTTTTTCTATCGCTGCCTTGTTCCGTCCTAAAGTGGAATTTAATTTTATTCATTACGCTTGACTTGTAGAATAGTTATTCCTCTTCATCTATTCCTTTTGATATGAAATAATCGATTATTTCCGCTTGTTTATCGTCTGTTTCTATATCAAAACGAAGTCCGTCTTGTTTTGATATTGATATTTTATAATCATCTATTTTTTTCCAAGAAAAAATATTTTCCCATTCCAGAAAACTTCCAAATACAATTCCGTTTTCATAGATTCCGTTATATTCCGTATATTTACGTATAATTATAAATTCAAAAATCACCGGTAAAAAAATTAATGCAGCTATAAATGTCAGATAAGTTCCCGTAATAATTCCGAAAGTAATACAAAAGATAATATGAATACAATAAAGAAGTATCATTTTTTTTGAAATTTTCTGGTCTCGATGAAGGCAGAATATTTCATTTCCGAAAGCTGAAAAACTTTTTTTCAATTTTATCAGCTTTACAAGATTTATAATGAATCTTATTACAGGCAGAAGTACATATGAAATAAAAAAGAAACAGAAAACCGAAAAAGATATTATTCTGCTTAAATCATTCATTTTTTCTCCAGTACCATCCTGCACTATACACATAACAACCGGTTGTACCGCAAACCGGTTTGACCGCATATCAGCTTTGAAAACCGTGTTATGTGATAATATTTTATTGCAATTGCAGCACTAATTTCTTTCCAAGAATATTTGCTGCTTTTGTCAAAGTAGAAAGCGTTACTGAATCATTATATGGATTCAAGAGTCTGTCCAGAGCAGCTCTGGATGTATTCATTTTATTTGCCATTTCTGTTTTATTAATATTCTGTTTCTTCATTTCATCGAGGAGATTATATGAAATCAATCGTTTGACAGCTTCATTCTTTACTTCTACTGCTATATTTTCTTCTTCAAGAAAACTGTCAAAAGAACTTCCTACATATTTCTTATTCATTTTTTTCCTCCTAAAACTAACTTCTTTCGGGTCTTTGCCAATTCTAAATTTTCCAGTGGAGTCTTTTGACTCTTTTTAATTATTGCATGAAGTAAAACCATCTTTTTTCCGCTTACTGTAAAAAAGATTCTGCAAATTCTCTTGTCTGAAATAGATGTTCTTAATTCCCATAAATCCGTATCCATTTTTCTTACTTTCGGATAACCTACAGGCCAAGACATTTCTATAGCCATAATATCAGCACCAACAGATTTTTTATCTTCGGAAGATAATACTTTCAGAAAATTCCTTACAGGTTCATTTCCATTTTCTGTTTTGAAGAAATCTGCCTGTAATTTCTTTTGTATTTCCACATACGGAATGTACCATATTTGATACACTAAGTCAAGTAAAAAAAAAACAGCCAAGATTGACTTGACAGAATTTCTATTACGGCACATGAGCTGATAAAAAATTGGTTAACGAAAATATGTCGAAAGATTTACCTTATTAATAAATAAGAGGCGCAGTGCGTCATCACATAATAACCGGTTGTACCGCAAACCGGCTTTTCCGCATATCGATTACAAATCTTTGTTATACTTTTCTATTTTATATTATTTCTATAAAAAATTTTTTCACAAACAGCTTGCGGAAATACTTGTGTAAAATCTTCCTTGTTTTGCTTTTCATTATTAAAGCATACATAATCGGTTATATCCACTTTTCGAGTCGCTTCTTCATATCCAAGAAGTGCAAGTCTTATTGCACCGTCTGCCGCTAAATCATAGGTATTCGGATTAAAAATGCTTATCCATAAATAATATTTCGGCCAGGCAATCCCCGTTACCGTAGGTCCGTTCCTTAGAAATTCACATGTTACTATATAATTTCCGACCTTTGCATATTTATAATTTACAAGTTTTTTTATTGATTCAATATCCACTTCTTTATTAATCATTTCTTTTTCTTGCAATAATTCAAAAGTCTTATTTACTATATATATCCTGTTTTTTTTCTCTTTTTGTATCCATTTATATAATATGGTGCTGCCGTTCTTTTTATATTCCGTTGCAATATTTTCCGGAAATAATTTGTTTATATCCTCATTGCCAAATTGATACTTATCCCATAATATGCTTAAAGCAATATCACCTGTTGCCAATTCATAATTCATAAGTTCAAAAACAAAATTTGTTTTCTCACATGTCATAGCCTGTTTATATAGATAATCAATATTTATTTCCTTTAAATTAATAATCTTATCATAAT
>NZ_JAFEVM010000052.1:0-11197 GCF_016901105.1 Treponema sp. Marseille-Q4523
GCGCGGTATCCGGCAGGCTATGAGCGATCAGCGTTTCAAGCTGATTGACGTTTTTTTCAAACACCTTGCGCACTTTACCGCTCACATGCGTGATATGCCAGCCGATGGGAAGTTCCGCAAGCGTTTCCGTCATCCGAATCGAAAGGTTTTCCTGAATGGTAAACGCGGTCGCATGCGAAAGCATAAGCGCCGCATAATAGAGCACAAAGCCTGTTGCAGCCGAACCGACGGCCCACAGTCCGTAACGCGTAAGGGCGGCGGCGTTTACCGCCTCTTTTGCCGCAACTGAAGAAATCACATCGCGCATTACAAAGAACACCATAATGTACGGCACAAAACCGACGAGGGCGCTCAAGCCGGAAAGCATAAGCGACAGCGACAAAAGAGATCTGCTCTTTCCCGCATAGCTTAAAAGCCGCTTGATAGTCTGCTGCTTTGCGGGATTGCGTTCAGCCGTTTGCTGTACCGGCTGTTCTTTTGCCGGATTTTCCGCTGGCCGGTTTTGTTTATTATTCATAGAGAAATCCCCCTACTTATCAATTACGCATTACCAATTATTATGCCGACCGCTGCTCGCTTTCCCGCTGCAGCCGATGCACACCGGTCCGATGCCCATCACCGGAAGATGCTCTTGCGGAGCAGGCGGTAAAATTTTAACCTTCCTTAAAAAACGGCATTCGAAGAAATTTCAATTTCCGAGAATGACGTTTTCGTGCGCGTGCCCCGAAACGAGCGCATAAGCGCGAAATTTCGAGCGGCGCATACGTTAATTAGCGACGTTTGCACAGCAAACTCGCCGTTTAATGAGACCGCGCTATTTCAGCGGTCGAAATTAAACGTTCCGTTTAATAAACATACGTCTCCGTCAAACCCGACTTTTCAATCATGTCGCGATACAGCGGTGAGGCTTTTAGGAGTTCAGCGTGCGTACCTTCGGCATCAACTTTACCCTTATTCATTACGATGATTTTGTCGGCGTTTTCGATCGACTTTAAGCGGTGCGAAATAATAATCACGGTTTTACCCTTTATGAGCGTGTTGAGGCTTTCCTGAATTTTCATTTCGTTTTCCACATCGAGCGAAGCGCTTATTTCGTCGAGGATGATAATCGGCGCGTTTTTTAAAAGAGCACGCGCAATGGAAAGACGCTGACGTTCTCCGCCGGAAAGACGGCTGCCGTTTTCGCCGATAACCGTATTGTAACCGTCCGGCAAAGCTTCGATAAACTCGGTACAGTTTGCAAGGCGGGCGGCTTTTTTTACGTCGTCGTCGCTTGCGTTTTTATTTCCGACCCGGATATTCTCCATAATCGACGTATTAAAAAGTCCGACATCCTGAAACACAATCGAAATTTTATCGAAGAGGCTGTCGGTGTCGATCTTTGCAATGTCTTTGCCGTCAATGAGGATCTGTCCCTTATCATAATCGTAGAGACGGGATGCAAGCCGCAGTACGGTTGTTTTTCCGCAGCCTGAAGGACCGACAAGGGCGGTTACTTGATTTTGTTCGGCCGTAAACGAAATACCGTCGATAACCTTTTGCCCGTCGTTATACGAAAATTCAACGTTTTCAAATTGAATGCCGTAATGCTGCAACGAAGCAGGCTCGCCTTCCTGCGTTTTCGTTTCGCGCAGTTCGTTAATGCGCTTAACGCGCGAATCGATATACATCATTTCGGCAAGGTTTGCTTCAACACCTGCAACCGCATCCACAACACGGGAAGCGGCAATAATATAGCCGATAAGATACAAAAGCGGCGCCGTTCCTGCCAGATACATTTTTAGTCCGAAAAATACGGTAACGCCGATGGAAAACTTTAAAAACAGCAGTGCAATATTGAGGGGAATCGCTTGATGCGCTTCCACAACCAAATGCAGTTTTTCCGCTTCATCGACATTGCGATTCAATTTTGCTGCAACCGTATCCGTGAGCCCGTAGCTTTTAATTTCCTGTTGCAGTTCTATCGCTTCTTGAAAAAATTCCGAACGCTCACGCTGTTTGTGAAAATCTCGCGTTGTTTCCCGTATTTGAATTTTTTTCGACAAGATTAACAGAATAAAACTGATGATAATCGGGACAAACACGCACAAGCCCAATCCCGGATGAGCGGCAATCATCATCGCGCCGATTACAATCAAATACAACACAAGACCGATTGTTTGCGGGATTGCGTGGCTGAGGGCATGTTCGATTGCGGCAACGTCGGTCATAACCGTTTGCGACAAATCGGAAACATCGTGTTTGGAAAAATACGCAAGCGGCAGGGCTTTGAGCCGGTCTGCAATATTGACGCGCAGTTCCGTGCATTCTTTGAACGTCGCCGTGTATAGCGTATTGTAATTGATATGCACGAGCACATACATCACAAGCGCAAGAGCCGCGATAACACCGATATAAAATCCCGCCGGATGCAGCGTTCCGTCAAAATATCCCTGCAGGAAAAACATTGTCAAAAACATCGGTAAAATAAACGAAATATCCGCAAGCATTGACCATACCGACGCCGTAACTATTCCTTTTGCACCCGATTCGGTAACCCCGAACCATTTTTGTAATTTAGTCATATTACACCCTCCAGTCATTTGCCTTAGAATACAGCTTTTGCAGCCGGCTGTACTTTCCGCCTTTTTGCATAAGTTCGGCATCGCTGCCGCGTTCGACGATACTTCCGTCTTCGACAACCAAAATTTCATCGACATTTTTAATCGAGCTGAGGCGGTGCGCGATCATAATAACCGTTTTGTTTTTCATCAAATTGGAAAATGCCTGCTGAATTTCGTATTCGTTTTCGGGGTCGGCGGCAGCGGACGCTTCGTCCAAAATGATGATGTCCGCGTTCTTCAAAATAGCGCGGGCGATCGCAACGCGCTGAATTTCTCCGCCGGATAAGTGCACGCCTTTTGAACCGATAACCGTTTTTTCACGTTCGGGGAATTTTGCCAAAATATCTTCGCAGCGGGCGAGCCGGAGCGCGTTCATCACTTCTTCATCGCTTGCATTTTTATTACCCATTTTGACGTTTTCAAAAATACTCGTTTTAAAAAGCTTCGACGTTTGGAACACAAAGGCGATGCTGCGCATGAGCGCATTTTTTGAATATGAAGAAATATCCTTTCCGCCGATTAAAACGTTGCCTGAATTTATTTTGTAAAAACCGGAAATAAGTTTTGCAATGGTTGATTTCCCGCCGCCGGACGAACCGACCAGTGCGTAGGTTTTGTTCGGCTCCAACGTAAAGCTCACGTCTTTTAAAATCTTTTCGTCGGTATAGCCGAACGAAACGTTTTTAAATTCGATTCCGAAGTTGTCAAACTTTTCTTCCGTGCCGTGTTCAAGGTTATCCTTTTCCATGTCTGCAAAAAGATTTTCGAGCTTATCCACAACGCTTTTTGCCTGAAAGTTGTACATTCCGACATACATCACGCGCATAAACGCCGAAAAAAGAATGCCGGCAATGCACACAAAAAAGACGATTTTTGCAATGATGAGATTTCCGTCAGCGCCCTTATTCATAAAATAAATGGCGGCGGGAACGGTAAAGACGGCGAACAGGTTAAACAGCACTTGAAACATCACATACGGAGAACGGCAGCTGAGCGTGTACTTGTACGCCAAATCCGAATAACCGGTAATCGCTTCGTAAAACGCTTTGAAAGATTCGACGGTGCTTTTAAAGATTTTTACAATCTGCATACCGCGCACATATTCGACAGCTTCCGCATTCATCCGTTCCAATGCCGCTTGATACTTCTGCATAAAGTTTTTATTGCCCATCATAAACATCATCTGCGCACCGCCGATAAGCGCAACACCGAGGAGCAAAAAACCGAGCTTTACATCGACCGCAAACACGATGATAAACATAAAAATCGGCGTAAACAGCGCGGAAATATTATCGGGAATTAAATGCGCAACCAGCATATGCGTTTCCTGCGCATTGTCGTCGATCAGTTTTCGGATCTTTCCCGACGGGTTCATGTCAAAAAAGGCAAAGGATGCATTCATCAAATGTTTGATCGCGGTTTTGCGCAAATTCGATTCGAGCCGAAAGCCGAGCACGTGCGATGCCCATAACGCGCCGAAGTATACGATCGAATAGCCCGCCAACAGCGAAACGATCACCGTTGCGTACATCGAGCCGTCCGTAACGTTTTTGGTAACCAAAAGCGCGTACAAAAACTTCCATAAAAACCAAAATGCCCCCATCTGAGAAGCGACTCCCAGCACGGCGCATAACGCCGAAATATACACGCAATGTATTTTTTCCGGCGTATATTTAAACAATCTTTTATATGTGTCCATTCAGACCTCCTATACTTATTAATTAGTAATTGATAATTTGTAATGTTTAATTTAATGTGTAATTGTTAATTTGTAATGAGTAATTGCGCACGCTTTAAATTATCCATTACCCATTAACCCTTTACTTGCTCCATCCAATATTGTTTCCAGCCGGCACAATGGTATACGTTAAAATCGAGCACATATTCCACCGCTTCCGATTTTTTTAAATTATGATAAAAAATCTCTTTTAAATTTTCACAGTGAGACGTTACCATAACGTGAATAAAAAATCGTATGCGGCGCGACATTTTAACGCCGTCTTGTTTCAGCCATCGAAGTGTTTCACGCTCGATTAAATCGATTGCTTTATCAAAAATGCGCTCATAGGAGCTTCCCTTCGAACAGCAGACAATCAGTTTCATCGCATCCCAATTATCGTAAAAAAAATCCACCATTTTTAAGAACCGGCGTTGCGATAGTTCGATAATTGCTGAAAGCTCGCTTGTTTTCATACCGAAATTTTCAGCGTCGAATACATTGCGATGCGCTACTATGTCTAAAAATTCGTCGAACACACCGCTTACAAGAGCTTCGAATATGCCGTCCTTGTTATCAAAAAGGTTATACAACGCCCCCGTCGTAACCCCTGCCTTTTCGGCGATAGTGCGCACATTGGTATCTGCAAAGCCGTTGGCAAAAAACTCCTGTTTTGCAGCACGTAAAATCTTTGCCCGTGTGTTCAGTTCACCTTTATCGGCTAATATTTTTTCCATAATAGTTATCCATATTTGTCATAACATTTCTACTAATCGATAACAATGTTACTAAAAAGAGATGGAAATGTCAAGTATGGATAATTATCATAATGCAAAATCCGGATATGAAAAGGAAACATCGAGCAGTGTTATTATTCCGATAACTGTTCCAAAATAAAATTTAAATATGTTTTACTCGATGCCATAATTATCCATTAAACCTGTTCGGAAACTTCCGTTTCTGAACAGGTTACCTTGAACTGCGATGTTCTAAATCGTGCTATTTGTGCGATTTAGAACTCGTCGACCTATTCGAAAACGCAGTTATCGAATAGGTCTATTCTATTCGCTTTAAAATTTCAATAGGCCATCTTCGTCAAATTGAAAATTGGGTCCCCAAGATACTTCCCAGTAGTATCCATCTAAATCGGAAAAATATGCATGATATCCGCCCCAAAATACTTTTTGCGGCTCTTTAACAATAGTTCCTCCGGCTTTTCTTACCAACTCAATAACGCTATCTACATCTTCTTTGTTTTTCACATTGTATGTCAATGTAATTCCTGAAAAGCCGGTTCCTGTCGGCGGATTATTTTCATCAATATCTTTTGCCAATGAATCCAAAGGGAAAAGTTCAAATTTTGTTCCCGGTGTATTAAAAAAGCATACCGGTGGATTATCTTCTTTACAGTCTGTCTTATATCCTAACCCGTCTCTGTAAAATTTTAATGCCTTTTCCATATTTCGCACGCCTAAACAAATACATGTTATTTTATTCATTTTTCACTCCATATATTTTAGATTGCTGATTTCCTTAATCTACTGTTTTTAACCATTATTTGTCTATACTGTTCATTTCGCACTGTTTACAAAGTGTTTTTTTACTTGACACCACTTAATAATAACACTATATTAAAAACCGACAGCATTGTCGGTTTTTTGCAAGGAGGAACCTTATTTTGAAAGAAGAAAAACAAAAAGTTGGACAGATGAGAAAAAGAGAAATTCGAGAAGCCGCAAAAAAATGCTTTTTAAACAAAGGCTTTCAGAATACAACAATGGAAGATGTCATTACAGAAATAGGTATGAGTAGAGGCGGCGTGTATCATCATTATGCAAGTACAACTGAAATGCTTAAAGACTTAATGCTTGATGGAAATGAATACAGAAATAGCTTGATAACTGAATATTTAGCGCATAATCGGAGCAAAGATAAATATCAGCAAATGGGTGATATTTTAACAAGTAAGGCATTAGCAAAAACCGATTTAATGAAGCTGTACGCACTTCTTTTGCAAGCAAAAAACTATAATCGGGATTTGGAAGATTTATATCAAGAACTAAAATTGCATACAACTAAAGAACTTGATCTCATTGCAAAGAAACTGGGAATTAGGGCACATATTTTTAAGGATGGTTTTTTAGTTCATTACATTAACGGTTTAATAGTGAGTTCGGAAGTGCTTAATGCACGGAATTCTTTTGACGCTCATAAGAAGTATATAAAAGAAACAATGATTCAATACATTATTGATCTTGAAAAAAATAACTAAACCAATAGGGATATTTGAAAATGAGAAATAATATTTTAAGAGGTGAGTTGCAATGAAACAAGATATGAAAACACAGCTATTAACTAAAAATCCTAAAGAATTGTTATTCAAGTTGGCTATCCCGGGAATAATCGGAATGCTGGTTATCGGTCTGTACCCGTTTATGGATGGGATATTTGCAGGGCGGCTTATTGGGGACTATGCGATGTCGGCAATTAGTGTATCCATGTCCTTGACAATTATAAATGGCGGAATATCGGCTTTGATAGGCGTAGGCAGTGCATCGATATTATCACGAGCTATCGGTAAGGGTGATAAAGAAACAATAGATAAAATATTCGGCAATTTTTGTTATTGGGTTATTTTATTTTCTGCAATTATCACAATAGCAGGTTTGATATTCGCACCTCATTTTTTAGACATGGTTGGCGCTAAAGGAAATATCAAAGAGCTTGGTGTTAGATATTTGCGGGTTGTGTTCTTTGGATCTCTATTTGTTAATTTCGCTCAAGCGGGTAATATGACAATGCGCGGCGAAGGGGCATTAAAACAATCAATGATGATTATGGGAACGGGAGCCATACTCAACATTATGTTAGACCCTATTCTTATGAAGCTCATGGGAGAGTATGCTATTGAAGGAGCTGCTATCGCAACCGTATTATCTCAAATCGTACAAGCTTTATTAACATTTCACTATTTTTCAAAGAAGAGTTCATTTGTGAAAATCCATAAAGTCAAAAAGTACAAAGCAATTTACCGTGAAATGTTTAGTATCGGTAGTTCGGCAATGATGATGCAAATTTTATTTGCGGTGCAGCAAACATTTTTATTTAAGCAAGCCTTTGTATATGGCGGAGATAACTGGGGGATTTTGATGTCTGCAACAATGAGATTATATATGTTTTCATTTATTCCGTTGTGGGGGATGAGTCAAGGATTGCAGCCTGTTATAGGAGCAAATTTCGGAGCAAAGCAATACGGGCGAGTAAAAGATACGATGAAGATTTTTATGTATGGAGCAACTATTCTTGCGGCTGCTTCGTGGATACCGTCAATGTTTTGTTCCGATACATTGCTGTCTTTATTCAAAGTAAGAAAAGAGATTATTGAAGCCGGTGTTAAAAACTTTAAGATGTTTTATTCCACATTTATCTTGTATGGAATTATGATTATGACACTGACTTTTTTTCAATCCATTGGAGACGATAAAAAAGCGGGGATCATTGTACTGTTGCGACAATTGGTATTATTTGTTCCGGCGATACTTCTGTTGCCGAAATTATTCGGAGTGTCGGCTGTTTGGTGGGCGGAACCTATTGTGGATTTTACAATGATTATAGCCGGATTGTTTTTAATGCTTAACGTAATGAGAAAAATGGGAAAGGATGCCCAATAACTTCATACTATTGCATTATCTTATTTTACACAATAATATATGTAGAATAAATGCAGAGGTAAAAGCTATGGCAACAAATCTTGCAATAAATGAAGAATTACTCAATACCGCGTATAAAATCGGCGGATACGGCACAAAAAAAGAAACAGTAAATACGGCGCTCGAAGAGTTTATTGAACGGCGAAAATCTGAAGAACTCATACAGCTGTTCGGAACAATTGAATATCACCCTTCTTACAATTATAAGAAGATGCGGTTACGATGAAATTTGTATTAGTTGATACTTCCGTATGGTCACTTGCGCTTAGGAAAAAGCGTCCGGATAGTAATGATAAAAAATTAATAGAGTATCTTTCATTTCTCATCCGTAACCGATATGCAGTGTAGCTCATAATAACGATTTCTTGATATTTGCATTAGATAAAGATTTTGAACAGTATCTGAAATATATCGATATTGAATTATTTACCTATTAAAACAATCAGTGAGTATCTTGTATGTTCATACCGACCTCAAAGTTAAATCTTCAATTCCATTTCAATACATTCCCATACGCCATCCGGCATCATATAGGTTATAACTTTTCCTGTTGCTTGAAAACCGACGGCTTCATAACAAAGCCGTGCACGCTCATTATTCGTAAACACTCCCAATGTTATTTTTGAAGCATGCAAAACGTTTTTTGCATATTCTATTGCAAGCTCTACCATTTTCTTTCCGTTTCCCTTTCCTCTGCTTTCAGGTGAAAGTATAATAAACCCGAAGCGCACAAGCGTTTTATCGTCTTTATTTGGGTATCGGATAAACAAATGACCGAGTACAGTGCATTCGTCAATGGCACAAAGAGGAATGACAGACTGTACGCCGTTCATCGAAGTATAGTATTCATTCAATTCATTGCCGTCCAATGGGAAGCGCCCTATTTTGTCGGCAGACCATTGATAAAGCTGCTTTGCATCCTTAATCCAACCGCAAATGATTTTGGAATCTTGCGCTTCATATTTTCTTAATACCATGTAAACTCCGATAACATTTTTTATAAACAATATAACGGCTTTTTCAAGTCCGCTTGTTTTCAAAAAACTCCAGCCAATGCCCGTCGGGGTCTTCAAAGGTCAGCAGTTTGCCGTAAGGTTCTTCTTTGACGACTCCAATCAATTTGACGCCGAGAGAAATCAAATACCGGCGCATTTTTTCAATGTCATTTACCTCGAACATAATCCGTGTTTTTGCGGGTTGCACTTTACCTTTTTCCGCAGGTCGTTGCAATAGGGCGAAGGTTGTTTCTCCTAAATCAAATTCCGCCCACGCATTACCGTCAATAAATTTGAGTTCAAAACCGATGCCTTCCTTCGACTTCTATTTTAATTTTTTAATTGCGCGATTTTCGACCAATGTTTTCATTTGGACAATAGCCGTTTTGTTGAGCTGAATGAGCCTTTCCCTTTGCGAAAGCCCTTGTTTTATGAGCAGGGCATTTATGCTTTCCAAATTGCTGAGTACGACCAACTGTTCAAGTCCGGTATAGTCTCGTATGTTGCCGCTTTTGCTGCTGTTACGCTCCCGCCACTCTTTTAAGGTAAATCTTGAACTGCGGACTAATCCACATCCCAAACTCAAATGCAATATCGGGATGTGCATAGGTGCCGCCATATTTGCCCGCCGCAGCTTTCAGACCGATTGCATTCGTTTTTTCGACCCATTCTTTTACACTCAATCTATAGTTGTTTAAACCCGCTTGACTTTTAATTACGTCGAATTCGCCATAATTAAAATCTGGATTATAGACGCTTTCCCAGATACCGAGATATTCGACGGTGTTTCTATTACGCAGCCAATCGGATATAAAAAAGTCGCTGTCTTTTGCTTTCAGCATATCGGTCAGAGAAATATATTCGTGCCCCTTATCGCCGATAATCGTAATTTCATTTCCCTGTACGTTTATTTTCCTGCTCTTTGCCGTTTCATTCTTCCCCGCTCCATTGCCCGTTACCAACTATCCGTTATCTACACCTTCCATTCGATGCCTTTTTGGAAGTTGTCCCACATACTCGCGTACAAACCTTTGCGCTTGAGCAACTCGGCATGCGTTCCCGTTTCGGCAAGCCTGCCCTCATCGATGACACAGATCGTATCGGCGTTGACGACCGACGAAAGGCGGTGAGCGATCATAATGACGGTTTTGTCTTTGAGCAGCACGTCGAATGTTTTTTTGATTTTGTATTCATTTTCGGCGTCGGCAAAGGCGGTCGCTTCATCAAGCACGATAATCGGTGCGTCTTGCAACAGGGCGCGGGCAATGGCAAGCCGCTGCGCTTCTCCGCCGGATACGTATGTGCCCTTGGTGCCGTAGACGGTATCTATACCGGCAGGCAGTTTTTCGATGATGTCCATGCACTCGGCTTTGCGGAGCGCTTCCGTCACTTCTTCGCGGCTTGCGTCTTTTTTGCCGTAGCGGATATTTTCGAAAATGCTTTCTTTAAAAAGCTTATTTTCCTGAAACACGAAGCCGACGGTGTGCAAAAGGTCGCTTGTTTTAATATCGCGGATATCGACACCGCCGATACTGATTGTACCCGAATCAACTTCCCAAAAACGGCCGAGCAAATTGACGAGTGTCGTTTTGCCGCCGCCTGAGGGACCGACGAGCGCGGTCAGCGAATGTTCGGGGATGTGCAAACTGATGCCGTTCACTGCGGGGCGGGCGGCGGTTTGCGGCATTTTATCGCTGCCGGGGTTTGAGTTCCCCGTGTCCGTTTCCGCAGATCCCGCCGTTTCCGTTTTATACGAAAACACCACGTCCTTGAAATTAATATCATACTTTTCGGGTAGCACGGACTTTTCCGGTTCTTCGGTCAGCGGCGCCTGCAAAATATCTTCAATACGGTTGAGTGCATCGTTCGACCGCTGATGAAAGGTATTTGCGTACATGATTTTTATCAGCATGGTGTAAGTAACCGGCGCAAAGGCAAGGTAAAACACAAAGCTGTAAAAAAAACGAGCATCGAGCGTTGCCGTTCCGGCTATCAAAAGAGCGGCCGGCAGCAGAAATAAAAAGCCCGCTTTAATAAGCGCGAGGAAAATCGAATACCCGTTTTCCCACGATATCGAATATTTGTGCACGAACTCTTTGTAGTTCATAATCGATGTATAAAAATTTTTAAAATAATACACGGACTGATTAAAGGTTTTAATAACCGAAATAC
>NZ_JAFEVM010000053.1:0-10742 GCF_016901105.1 Treponema sp. Marseille-Q4523
ACTTTGTTTTTAATGTGTTTAATGATCGACAAAGAGGAATTGTTGTGATAAATTTAATTGATTTATCGAGAGAATTTAATGAAATATATTGTTCAAAAACCTAATTGTAGCAGCTATTAAAAATGAATCTTTTATTAAGATACTTTTTCCTCAATCTAATATTGTTTCATAATATTGATTAAATAAATGTCACATGGATACCACTTCGCGGTGCTCCATGCGGGCGTAGGCGGGTCGCGTACGGTATGCGCTCGTTTGCCAACTTTCAAAAATATTCGTCTCGAAACCTATTCGTTGATAACGCTATGCGTTCGACCATGGAAATCAATTTTGTAAACGGTTTTTCCATTTTTTAACGGAGACGATACGACACGGTGCCGTGCATTGAACGAAATCCCTATTATTCTTTCATAAAAAGCGCGTATTTTATCACTTTGCAGGCGATATATAGTGCAGAGGCCTTCCTCGCCGCGCTATCTCAATAATCAAGGATATCCCCATGCAATATACCCATAAACCCGTCGAAGAACTCACCTTTACCGACGACTTTATGTTCGGCACGGTCATGAAAAACAGAACGATTTGCAAAGGCGTCATCGAACGCCTCCTACATATCAAAGTCGGCAAAATAGAATACCCCTCGCTCCAAAAAACGATAGCACCCTTTTACGAAAGCAAGGGTATACGCCTCGACGTCTATATCTCCGACCCCGAGCGCATCTTCGATATAGAAATACAAACGTCGATTCCCCCGTCTCTTCCCAAACGTACCCGCTATTACCAAAGCCTTATGGATGTCGATAACCTCTTGAGAGGTCAGAGTTATGCGGAATTAAAAGAGAGCTATGTCATCTTTATCTGTACACAGGATCCTTTCGGCAAGGGTTTGCCTGTGTATACGTTCCGCAACGTATGCAGTGAAGACGGCGGTATTTTTCTTGATGACAAATCGTATAAAGTATTTTATAATGTGGGTGCCTACGGTAAAGAAGATGAACCTGAATTGAGCGCTTTGTTGAAGTATCTTTGCGAGAGGCGGGCGACGAGCGGTTTTACACAGCACATCGATGCGCTTGTCGAAGAGTCAAAACGGAACGAAACGTTCAGGAGCCGGTATATGTCGTTGAATATCAGAGAAGATGACTTACGTATGGCAGGTGAAAAGATCGGTTTTGAGCGGGGAATACGCAGAGGTCGCCGTGACGGTATTGCCGCAGGGGCGTATCAAGCAAAGCGGGAAACGGCAAAAATTTTATCGGATATGCAACTGGGCATTGAAGTGATAGCGAAAGCGACCGGTCTCTCGGAAGCGGAAATCGAAAAACTGTAGTGTCATTTGCTTTAAAAAAAGCTCGACCTCCAAGTTCTTCGGGTAAAAATTGATTTCCGTGGCGTTCGACGGGAACTTTGTTCAGTTTTATCTCACTGGCGAACTCACTCGCACGTTTTCTGTATATGCACTTGTCGGCCGCCGGAAGCCGCACATTCATCCAATAAAACGTAAAAAAAACGCTTGCTCTAATCACTGCACGGTGCTATACTGGGTGTATATTTATGTACTAGGAGTGTATAAATATGCAATCAAACCATCCGATCGATATGCGCTTTGTCGACGGCGGAGTGACCGCTCCGCAGGGCTTTACGGCAAACGGCGTTTTGTGCGGTATAAAAGCGGGCCGCAAAACTCCCGATACGGCGCTCATCTTTTCCGAAACGCGCTGCACTGCCGCCGCCGTCTTTACACAAAACCGCGTGCAGGCCGAATGTGTAAAATTAACAAAAGAACATATCGCTTCGGGATTTTCGCAGGCGGTGATCGCAAACAGCGGAAACGCGAACGCGTGCACGGGCGATCAGGGTGCGAAAGCCGCGCGGCGCATGGCTTCAGCCGCCGCAAATGCGCTCGGCATAGAGTCTCGCGACGTGATCGTGTGTTCGACCGGCGTTATCGGCAGGCAGCTTCCCGTCGAAAAAATCGAAGCGAAAATCGATGAGCTGAAAAACGGTCTTTCGAAAAAAAATCACGAAAAGGCGCGCGAAGCGATTATGACGACCGACACGCAGTATAAAGAATGCGCCGTACAATTTACGCTCGGCGGAAAAACGGTGACGATCGGCGCCATGTGTAAAGGCAGCGGCATGATTCACATCAATATGGGAACGATGCTCGGCTTTATCACGACCGACTGCGCCGTCTCTCAAGCGATGCTCCGTAAAGCACTTTTGGGAAGCGCGAGAGCGACGTATAATTGCGTGTCCGTCGACGGAGACACGAGTACGAACGACACGCTCGCGATTTTGGCAAACGGTATGGCAGGCAACGCTCCGATCGAACGGGAGGGCGGCGATTACGACGTATTTTATTCGGCGCTCACCGCATTGAACACGGTTATGGCAAAAAAGATTGCAGCCGACGGCGAAGGGGCGAGCCGGCTCATCGAATGCACGGTTACGGGCGCAAAAGATGTCGATACGGCGCGCACGCTCGCAAAGAGCGTGATTTCATCGAATCTCGTAAAAGCCGCGATGTTCGGCCGCGATGCGAATTGGGGACGGGTTTTGTGCGCGCTCGGCTATTCGGGTGCGGAATTTACGGCGGAAAAAACGTCGGTATATTTTTCGAGCGTGTCCGGTACGGAATCCTCGTCGGATCCGAGCGCATGTGATACGTCCGGCGGTGAAGCGGAAGGCAGCCGAAAGATCGCCGTATTTGAAAACGGCGTTCCCCTAAATTTCGACGAAGCGCTCGCAAAAAAAATACTCGGCGAAAAAGAAGTCAAAATCCTCGTCAAACTGCAGGACGGAAAAGCCGAAGGCCGCGCGTGGGGATGCGACTTAACTTACGATTATGTTAAAATAAACGGCGATTATCGGACATGAGCGAAAATGCGCGGTGCAATCCAAGCCCGCAAACGAAAGCGCGGTGCAACCGACGTTGCGCACATGCACGGCGAAAGAGAGGTACGATAAAAAGCGCCGTCTGAAATATCGCCGTCGCTTTTTATCTCGAGTTTGCGCGGATGTTTGCAGAAGACGTGTATATGTGGTGTTTCGATAAAAATCGCATGAATACGATACGCTTTATTTTGCAAACTCGATTATTGAACGTGTGCGCGCACGCGCACGGCTAAAAACTTTTTCGGAAATTGGTATTTCCTGCAAAAGTTTTTATGAGAGGAAGCTATGATGACTGATACGGCAATCGATTCGGCAGATGAACGGCAGTACGACGAAAATCGCGATCGCCCGCTCGACAATGCACACTGGGCGGACGTGCTCGTACAAGCTATGCCGTATTTTAAAAAGTGGGTCGGCAAAGTCGTCGTCGTAAAGTACGGCGGCAACGCGATGCTCAACGACGAACTGAAAGCGGCGGTTATGAAAGACCTCGTGCTGCTCAATACGATCGGCTTACACGTCGTACTCGTACACGGCGGCGGTCCCGAAATCAACAAAATGCTCGACCGCGTCGGCAAAGAAAGTAAATTCGTCGACGGCTTGCGCTGTACCGATGCCGACACGATGGAAATCGTCGAAATGGTTCTGTCCGGAAAACTCAACAAAGAGATCGTCGGTATGCTGCTGCGCGAAGGCGGTAAAGCTGTCGGTTTGAGCGGCGTCGACGGCGGTTTGATCCGTGCAAAAAAAATCAATAACGATAAAATCGATTACGGCTATACGGGCGAAGTGACGGAAGTGCGTCCCGACATCGTCGTTTCCCTTTTGTCTCAAGGATTTATCCCCGTCATTTCGACCGTCGCAGTCGGAGAAGACGGGGACACGAATCGATACAATATCAACGCGGATACCGCCGCCGCCAAAATCGCCGTCGCGCTGTACGCGGAAAAATTCGTACAGCTTACGAACGTGCCCGGCATTTTGCGCGACACCGGCGACTCGTCTTCCCTCATCGCCCGCGTATCGAGGGCGGAAGTCGAAGCACTTGTAAATGGGGGTATCGTCGCCGGCGGCATGATCCCGAAAGTGGAGTGCTGCATAACGGCGCTCGCGGGAGGAGTAAAACGGACGCACATCATCGACGGACGGGTGCCGCATTCGCTCCTCATCGAAATGTTCAGCGACCGCGGTATCGGCACAATGATTTATTAGGTTGAATGGAGAGTTTTGAAAATATTTAACTAAATGAAGCGATGCTTACGGCGAAAATGACCGACGTACAATCTTTGCAGCTATATGCGAACGCGGCTTTCGCAGCGGAATCCCCGCTTACGCTCCGGTTGTGCTTTTAAGTAAGGCTTCCGCAAGCTGAACGCACAAAGTCGCACGCGTGTCTCCCGCTGCTACGCCGCATCGTGCACACGGCACGCGGTTTCGGCACGCGGTCGGAACCTCGCCGTAAGCATAATTTTATTTATTTTCCAAACTCGCCATTCAATTGGTGAGCGAAACTATTGGAAAAGGGACTGTCTCAAAAGTCAGTTGTTTTTTAGACAGCCCTGTGAGTTTTGGCAAACTCAAAATTATTTTAATTAATAAATTGAGGAGCGGATCATGGAGAAAAAAATTGTTAATAATTACGGAAGCTTTGACGTCGTTTTTGTAAAAGGCGAAGGGGTGGTTCTCTTCGACGCGGAAGGAAAGCGATATATCGACTTTATTGCAGGCATCGGCGTAAACTCTCTCGGACACAACTACGCGCCGCTCGTCGAAGCCGTGCAAAAACAGGCTGCGCGTGAAATCCATATTTCGAATTATTATCTGTCGGATGCGGGTGTCGCATTTGCGGACGAACTGCTTTCGGCGACGGGATTTTCCGGAGGTTTTTTCGGGAACAGCGGCGCGGAAGCGAACGAAGCTGCGATCAAGCTTGCGCGGAAATACGGCTATATGAACGGCGGGGAAAAGCGCCGCACGATCTATACGCTCGAACAATCGTTTCACGGCAGAACGCTTGCGACGCTCACCGCTACGGGACAGGAAAAATTTCATCCGCCGTATTTTGCTCCCTATGTCGCCGATTTTAAAACGATCAAAGCAAACGATTGGGGCGTACTCGAAACGGCGTTTGACGATACGACTGCCGCGCTGCTCATAGAATGCGTGCAGGGCGAGGGCGGCGTGAACCTCGTCGATGCCGAATGGGCGTGTGCGGTATCCGACGCCGCGCGCAAAGCGGGAGCGATCGTTATGGCCGACGAAGTGCAAACCGGCATGGGAAGATGCGGTACGCTTTTGGCAAGCGAACGGCTCGGCTTTTGTCCGGACGTCGTCACGCTTGCAAAAGGAATTGCAGGCGGCATTCCTATGGGTGCCTGTCTTTTCCGCGGTAAAGCCGACAAAGTGTTTTCCTCAGGCGACCATCAATCGACCTTTGCGGGAAATCCGCTTGCGTGCAGCGCAGGCCGCGTCGTGCTCAAAACGCTTTCCGCTCCCGGATTTTTGGACGACGTAAATCGGAAAGGCGATTATATGAGGAGCGTCATTTCCGGCTGGAAGATCCCGATCGTTACCGACGTGCGCGGGCTCGGCCTCATGATCGGCACGGAAATTGCGGGAAAGATAAAACCCTTCGATGTGGAAAAGCGCTGCCTTGAAAAAGGATTGTGCGTGTCAACAGCGGGTACAAACGTGATCCGCTTTTTGCCGCCGCTTACGATCACGGACGAAGAGATGGATGCGGGACTTGCAATATTCCGGAGCGTGCTCGAAGAGTATGTTTGAAAGTTTTAGGAATAGAATCCGATAATTTATTGATTTTTATAACTTTTTGGAATATAATAAAGATGTGGAAGTGAGACGTAAATTTGATGTGGAAAGAATAAACCGCAAAGAATATCTTGAGCGATTGAATAATTTAAAGCATAAAAAGCTTATAAAAATCGTTACCGGAATCAGGCGGTGCGGAAAATCTACGATTTTGGAGATGTTCCGTGACCGGCTTTTGCAGGACGGGGTTGAAGAAAAGCAAATCATTTTTATCAATTTTGAAGATTATGAAAATAAAGAATTACGGAATCCCGATAACTTATACAAGTACATAAAAAAACGCTTAACTCCAAAAATGAATTACATCATTCTTGATGAAATTCAGCGGGTAGAAGATTTTCCGGATGTTGTGGACGGTCTTTACATCAAGAAAAATACGGATTTGTATCTTACCGGTTCCAATTCTTCTTTGCTTTCAAGCGAGATTGCAACCCTCATAAGCGGTCGTTATGTAGAAATAAAGATGCTGCCTTTTTCGTTCAAAGAATTTGTAGATGCAACAAAACAAGACGACAATCTTTCAAAAGCCTACAGACAGTATGTGACTACCGGTTCTTTTCCGTATGTGCTGGAACTTTTAGAGACTCCGCAGGAAATAAATCCATATCTTGAAGGAATCTACAATACAATTTTGGTAAAAGACATTATCGACAGGAAAAAGATTTCCGACACGACTGTCCTGAAGAATGTAGCGCAATTTTTATTTGACAATATCGGGTTGGAGCTTTCTTCCAAAAAGATTGCAGATACCCTCATATCAAATAACAGAAAATCGGATCCCAAAACAATTGAAAAGTATGTGAGTGCACTTGAAGAAAGTTTTATTGTTTACAGTGCAGGTCGCTACAACATTAAAGGCAAAGAATATCTCAAGAGTCTTGAAAAATACTATGTTTCAGACATTGGTCTTCGTAATTTTATGCTTGGAAAAAAAGCGATGGACGCGGGACATATCTTGGAAAACATAATCTATTTTGAACTTTTGCGACGAGGTTATAATGTTTATGTCGGTAAAGTCGATACTTGTGAAGTTGATTTTGTTGCACAGACACAAGACGGCAACACTTACATACAGGTTGCTGCAAGCGTTCGGAATGAACAGGTTCTGGAAAGAGAATTAAAACCGTTGAAAGCGATCAAAGACAACTATCCGAAAATGATTTTGACCTTAGACGATGACCCCATCGGTGACTACGACGGAATAATACGCAAAAACGCTTTGGATTGGCTGATGGAACGGTGAAAATCGGAAAAAAACAAATATGAGCGAGCGCATTGCACCAAACGTATTGTTGTTCATTTTCACAAAATCCGCTAAAATAATCCATCATGGCTACACATACGACGATCGATGAAGATACGCTCGAAAAGCTGCTGTATCTTTCCCGGCTTTCGCCCGAAAGCACCAATTTAACGATATTAAAAAAGCAGGTCGATGAAATCATCGGCTATTTCGAACTCTTGTCGAAATACGACGACAGCGAAAATCCATACGACGCGTATCCTTCAACGGAGGCGGATAAACTGCGTAAAGACGAAGTCGTAGCGGGCTTGGCTATGAGCGACGTAAAAAAGATTTCGAAAGATTTTATGGACGGTTATTTTCAAGTGCCGAAAGTATTGGGCGAGGGCGCGTGATGAATTGTACGATACGTGATATGCGCGCGGCGCTGAAAGAAGGATCTGCGACGAGCGCGGACATTATTAAAAAATCGGCGGCGGCTTTCGAAGCGGATAAAAAATCGGCCGCTCCTCTCAACGCATTTCTTGAAATATATGAAGATGCGCTTACAAAAGCCGAAGCGGCGGACGCGGAAATCGCGGGTGCGCGCAGTTCCGGCACGCTCGATTCGCTCTTTTCGGAAAAGCCGCTTTTGGGTTTGCCGTTTGCGAACAAAGACAATATTTCGGCGAAAGGCAAGCGCTTAACCTGCGCGAGTAAAATCCTCGAAGGCTATGTCGCTCCCTACGATGCGACGGTGATCGCGCGCCTCGAAAAAGCGGGTGCCGTTCCGCTCGGCCGCTGCAATCAGGACGAATTTGCGATGGGTTCTTCGACCGAGTATTCGATTTACGGAGCGACGAGAAATCCCGTAAACCGCGATTATGTTTCAGGCGGTTCGTCGGGCGGTTCGACCGCCGCCGTTGCCGCGAATCAGGCGGTTTTCGGACTCGGTACCGAAACGGGCGGCTCGGTGCGCTTGCCGGCGAGTTATTGCGGCGTGTACGGGTTAAAACCGACGTACGGCGTTTTGAGCAGGTGGGGTGTCGTTGCATACGGCAGCTCTCTCGATCAAGTCGGCATCCTCGCACACACGCCGTCGGATATCGCCGAAGCGCTTGACGCGATGTGCGGCGCCGATATGTACGACGATACGAGCGCTGATTTGCCCGGAAAAGAAAAATTATTAAATCTCAAACCCTGCGGAGATGCGCCGTTTTCGTCTTTGAAAATCGCGCTCATCCGTCAATTCCTCGAAAATAAGGGGCTCGATGCGGACGTCGGAAAAGTTTTCGACGAAACGCGCAAATGGTTTGAAAGCAGGGGCGCGAAAATCGAAGTCGTCGATATGCCGGTCATGGATGCCTCCGTCGCAAGTTATTACGTACTCGCGCTTGCCGAAGCCGCGTCGAATTTGAGCCGCTTTGACGGCATCCGTTACGGCCGCCGCGTCGATACGGGAGAAGGCTACGACGAGCTGTACGTGCATACGAGGAGCGAAGGCTTCGGGGCGGAAGTAAAGCGCAGGATCGTCATCGGCAATTACGTTTTATCCGAGCAGTTTTCGGGCGATACGTACAAAAAAGGCATGACGGTGCGCGCACGCATTCAGCGCGAAATGGCCGCTCTCTTTAAAACCTACGATGCGGTGCTTTGTCCCGTCTGTCCGACACCGGCGTTTAAGCTCGGTCAAAAAGTGGACGATCCGCTTGAAATGTATTTGAGCGATCTCTTCGTCAACTTCGTAAACCTCGCGCGTATCACCTCTCTTTCGGTACCGGCCGGTATCACAAAAGAGGGACTGCCCGTCGGCATTCAATTTGTCGGACCGATGTTCGGTGAAGCGAAGATACTTGAGTTGGCCGAGGCGTGGGAAGCCGATCATCCCGGCTGCGGCGTGCCGCTCGGTACTAAGTGAAATTATTAGATTCGGCAGATCGCCCGAGTGCGGTTTTTAGGAATGATGTATGGCAATCGATAAATACGAAATCGTAATAGGCTGCGAAATACATACGCAGCTTTTAACAAAGACAAAAGCGTTTTGCGCGTGCGAAAACCGCTACGGCGGTATGCCCGATACGCGCGTGTGTCCCGTGTGTCTCGGACTTCCCGGTGCTATGCCGCGCGTAAGCGAAGGCTACGTCGAACTCGGCGCCGTTGCGGGGCAGGCGCTCAACTGCCGCATTGCGCGCTTTACGAAATTCGACCGTAAGCATTATTTTTATCCCGATTTGGCAAAGGGCTATCAGATCACGCAGTACGATATTCCGCTGTGCGCCGACGGGTACGTCGATTTGCCGTTCATCCATTATCCGGAAGACGAACGCCCGGGCGGAGCGAAGTGCCGTACGGTGAATTTCAAAGGCGAAAACTGCATCGTCGACAACCGATACCGCCGCGTGCGGATCGAGCGCATTCACCTCGAAGAAGACGTCGGAAAATCGCTGCACCTTGAAGGCGCGCATTCGTATATCGACTACAACCGCTGCGGAACTCCGCTTATCGAAATCGTAACGAAGCCCGATATCACCGGTCCCGAAGAGGCGGCTCTCTTTATGCAGACCGTGCAGGAGATCCTCCGCTACGTCAAAGTGACAAAGGGGAATCTCGAAGAAGGCAATATGCGCTGCGACGCGAATATCAATTTGAACGTGTGGGAAAACGGCACGCTGTATCATACGCCCATTTCCGAAATCAAAAACCTGAATTCGTTCCGCGCGATAAAAGACGCGTGTACCTATGAAGCAAAACGCCAGCTCAAAGAATTCGAAACCGATCGGCAGCCCTTTAACGCGGGTTTTAAAGTGACGATGGGCTGGGACGAAGCGAAAGGCGAAACGGTCGTTCAGCGCACGAAGAATTCATTCGTCGATTACCGCTTTGTCGTCGAGCCGGACATCAAACCCTTCAGCGTCAGCGAAGCGCTTATCGCGCGGGCAAAAGAAGCGGTCGGCGAGCTGCCCGAAACGAAGCGCGTGCGTTTTATGAAAGAATACTCTCTTTCTTCGTTCGATGCGGAAACGCTGACTGCGACGCGTGAGCTTGCACTGTGGTTCGAAGAAGCCGCAAAAAAATCGAAGAGCCCGAAGCGCGTCGCAAACCTCATCCTCACCGAACTGCTCGCAGTTTTAAACGAAAAGCAGGAAACGATAGATTCCGTTTCGATCACGCCGCTGCACATTGCAGAACTTGCGGACGCGCTTGAAGCCGATAAGATCACGAGCAAGCAGGGAAAGGTCGTTTTCGAAAAGATGCTTGCAACGAAAAAGCTGCCGTCTGAAATTATTAAAGAAGAAGGCATGGAGCAGGTAAACGATACCGGCGCGATCGAAAAGATCGTCGAAAGCGTGCTTGCCGCAAATCCGCAAGCCGTCGCCGATTTTAAAAACGGCAAGACGAATGCGCTCGGCTGGCTTATGGGACAAGTGATGAAAGAGTCGCACGGAAAAGCGAACCCGAAACAGGCGACGGAATTGCTCAAGGAAAGACTTTCGTAAAAGGCGGGATCGACGCGCAGCGTCAGCGTGCGTGCGTCGGTTTTGTCGAAGCGTGCATATACTGTAAAGGACGCTGCGTATTATTCACGTAAAAATCCGATAAAATGATTTGCGTCATTCATGTGTCGCGGCGGCATACGTGTTGCGATGACAGACTACCGGCCGGCTTTTTAGGAAGGAACAAAAAATGGAATATAAAATTAAAGTAAATATTACTTTAAAAGATTATAAAAGTTTTATTTTCGATAATATAATGCAAAAAAAAGTTTCTCTTATACTTTCACTTTGCCTCATTT
>NZ_JAFEVM010000054.1:0-9829 GCF_016901105.1 Treponema sp. Marseille-Q4523
AGATTTCCTCACGTTCTAGGGCAACCTGCTGTCTGCTCCCTTATCCCGTCGGATAAGACTACCACTTCTGCCGGTAATTAAAAACATAGCATCTCGTTGTCAGCGTGACGAATATCAATTATAATAAGGGTAGTAAAATTGTGCATACGTGCAAACCGCTGAAAGAATACACGTTGTTCGTAGACGCCGTACGGAAACATTTGAAGCTCGACAGTGAAAACGGCTTTAAGAACGCGATCAAAGAGTGCATACAAAATGACATCCTGCGGGAGTATCTGTTGCGGAAGTCAAAGGAGGTGATGAATATGTTAATTGCCGAATACGATTACGATGTAGACATCGCCGTACAGCGAGAAGAAGAAAGAGAAATCGCTTTGCAGGAAGGCATTGCGCAAGGCGAAGTAAAAGGTTTTTCCGAAGGCTCATACCAAGCTAAGCTTGAAACGGCAAAAACCATGCTCGCTATGCATTATCCGCTTGAAGACATTTGCAAAATAACCGATCTCACGAAAGCGGAAGTCGAACAGCTGTAAGTATTCCGTACCCCGAAGTCTTGTCTGTGCCGATATTCCACAGCCCCGACACCCCGCTTCAGCGATTTTTCAGCAGATCCGCAAAGGGATTGTACGTCATACCGTCGTTTCGCACGCCGCCCGTTTTTGCGCCTGAGCTTTGACGGTTTTTGCCGTCGTTCTTCTGCCGCGTGCCGTCCGCATTTTTCGAAAGTGCTTTTACGACGACCGCTCTCTTTGCGCTCCCGTTCGGTTTTTTTTCATGCGGTGTTTTTCCGTTTCCCTTATCGCCGGATTTCGCTTCCGGCGGATTGAGCGCGCGCGATGCCGCGTCGCTTTTCAGCGACAGGCTGATACGTTTTCTGTCGGGATCGAGCGCAAGAATCGTAAATTCTTTGACGTCGCCGACCTTGACGATTTCCATCGGCTCTTTGACGAAATTGTCCGAAAGCTCGCTGATGTGGATGAGTCCCGTTTCGTGCAAACCGAGGTCGACGAAAGCGCCAAAGTCGACGACGTTTTTGATTTTTCCGGTAACTTTCATGCCCGGCTTCAAATCTTCGAACTGAACGACGCCTTTTTGCATGATCGGAGCGGGATAGTCGTCGCGCGGATCGCGGTTCGGCTTTTTCAATTCTTCTGCGATATCCGAAATCGTCGTTTCCCCGATGCCGTATTTTTCTTCGAGTTTCTTTTTCAATTCGCCGGAAACTTCGCCGCCCGATTTGATGACGGCAAAAAGCTCGCGCGCCGCTTCGTAGTTTTCGGGATGCACCCACGTGTTGTCGAGCGGCTCTCCGCTTTCGGGAATTTTTAAAAATCCCGCGCACTGCTCGAAAGTTTTCGGGCCGAGTCCGCTCACTTTTTTCAAATCGTCGCGGCTTGTGATCTTTCCGTTCGCATCGCGGTATGCGACGATCTTTTTCGCCGTCGCGGGCGTAATGCCCGAAACGTATTTTAAAAGCGAACTGCTCGCCGTATTCAAATTGACGCCGACTTTGTTTACGACGGAGCCTACCACTTCGTCGAGCATGTCGGAAAGTTTTTTTTGATTGACGTCGTGCTGATAGAGTCCGACGCCGATCGCTTTCGGATCGATTTTGACGAGTTCGGCAAGCGGATCCTGCAGCCGCCGCCCCATACTGACCGCTCCGCGTATCGTCAAATCCAAGTCGGGAAACTCTTCACGCGCGATGTCGCTTGCGGAATACACCGACGCACCGCTCTCGTCTACGACCGTGTAGCGCACGTCGGGATAGTTTTCGCTTATGACTCGGCTTACGAGTTCGCGCACTTCGGGGCTTCCCGTTCCGTTTCCGACGGCGACGACTTGAATATCGTATTTTTTGATCGCAGCTTTAAGCGCTTCGTAGGAACCCGAAACGTCGGCGACTTGCTTTATTAAAAAGCTTCCGAGGTATTTCCCCGTTTCGTCGAGAGCGGCACACTTCGTTCCGGTTCGTATGCCCGGATCGACGCCGAGCACGCGGCTGCCTTTGATCGGCTGCGTCATCAAAAGGTTTCTGAGGTTTTCGCTGAATATGCCGATACCGTGTTCGTCCGCTTTATCCGTTTCGTCGCTGCGGATTTCGCGCACGACAGCCGGTGAAAGGAGCCTCACGACGCCGTCTTTGATCGCGTCCGCGTGATACGCGTTGTTGATCGTTTGGCGCTTTTGCAGCATTTCGACAGCCGCATCGACGTCCACGTTTACGGTAACTTCGAGCGCTTCTTCCCGCTCTCCGCGGTTTATCGCGAGAATGCGGTGCGGCTTTATCTGATTGAGCGGCTCCGTATAATCCCAATACATCTGATATGTCGACGTCTTTTGCTTTTCTTCGTCTCCGATACCTTTCGAAACGATCGAGCCGGTCGCCATATAGAGGTCGTACACCGCTTTGCGGTTTGCGCTGTCCTGAGCCGTCCTTTCCGCGATGATGTCTTTCGCACCCGCGATCGCATCCTCTGCAGTCGGAACCGAAAGTTCGGGGTTGTCGTCGTTTATTTTAATAAATTCTTCCGCCTTTTTTTCGAATGCAGTATCGTCGAGCGTGAGCATCGCATCCGCAAGCGCTTCGAGCCCGCGTTCGATCGCGATCATGCCGCGCGTTTTCTTTTTCTTTTTAAACGGCGCCCATAAGTCTTCAAGCGCCGTGAGCGTAAGCGCGCTCATTACCGCGTCGTACAGAGATTCGGAGAGCTTCCCTTGAGCAAAAATACCCCTCGCGATTTCGAGGCGGCGTTCTTCGAGATTTTTATGCGATTTGAACAGACGGTCGCTGTCGCGTATCTGCATTTCGTCGAGCGAACCGTGCTTTTCTTTTCGATAGCGCGCGATAAACGGAACCGTGCAGCCTTCGTTTACGAGGTCGATGACGGCGCGCACCTGCGTTTCGCGGATGCCGATTTCCGCCGCGATTTTTTGTACGATGAGCGCTTCATCGATTGCGAGCGCGTCCATTGTGTCTTGAGTAAATTCCATATAGGCGCTATTGTACGGAAAAGGACGGTGCATGGCAAGGAAGATGAAAAATATATGTGTGATGTTTTTTTATACGGTATTGTTATGCACTGTTTTTGCCTGTAGTTCTGTTCCTATGAATCGGACTACGGAAAAAGATAATTTGTTGATATTCAGGCTTAACCTTCGAGTCTACGAGAAAAAAATACGGAAAGATCCCGATAATTATCGGCTGTATTATGAGCGGGGAAATTATTATTGTTTGTCGGGATACTATAATGCGGCGCTGGCGGATATAAATAAAGCTCTGCAAATACAGCCGTCTTATGAGGAAGCGCTTTTATTAAGGGGAATGATCTTTATTTGTAAGGCTCAATATAAGGACGCGCTTGCCGATTTCGACGAAGCACTTGTATTGATTCCCGACGACGACAGAGTATACAATAACAGAGCATGCCTCTATATACAGTTGGGAGATCTGGAAAAAGCACTTCGTGATATCGATACCGCTATAGAGTTGAATCCGAAGTGTGCCTTACATTTTAAAAATAAAGGACAAATCCGTTATCGAATGAATGATTATGAAAATGCGGTTTTACATTATTCTCATGCGATAAGACTGAATCCTAAAAATGCGGAAACCTATTTTGATCGGGGTGCGGCATATGAAATGCTGCGACGATATGATGCGGCCTTGAGCGATTACCGTAAAGCCGCAACATTAAAATACCGCGTTTCGGATGTGTATTTTCATATAGGCGTTTGCTGTTACCGTTTGCAAAAATACGGTGATGCTCTCGATGCGTTTACCGAAGCGATTAAAATCGATGATACAAATTATATATTCTATGAATGGCGAGGTAATACAAATCTTGCATTAGAAAGACGTAACAAGGCGGAGGCGGATTTTGATGCGATGAAACGGCTTATGGCAAACGCTTCGCTGCAGTAATTTTAAAAAATAATATTGCAAGTCACTCTTTGAAATTACGCGGCTCCCGCTTTTTTGTTTTCATACATCATATCCGTTTTCGAATTGCCCCATCCTTCCGTCGCCTTCCTTTACCTCTACCGCGCTCACCTTTACTTTTTTCTTAATTACTGTTAAAAATTTCACAGTAAATGCGGGTTTTCCGTTTTTTTTAGATTTTTCGGCTTCGAATCGATGGAAAAGGCCGAATTTCCCGTTGACCGGAAAACCTGACATCCGTTACTATCGGGAGGATTGCGATGAACGAAATGCTTGCCGCGCCGCAAAAGCGCGTTTCCGAACCGTCGAAGAAACGGCTCGTGCTCTTGGCGGAACTTCTTTCGCGCACGGATAAAACGCGCATTACGTCGGTCGAGCATCGAAAAACGAAGATGCCGCCCCTCTTGCTTCGTGCCTTGTCACTTGCGGCATACGCGGTATCGTCAATTATACCGATGCCGTGCTGGGATCGACCGTATCGGCTCGGGTGGAAAATGCATCTCCGGTGACGCTCCTTCGAACGTTTCGTCCGCCAGCAGTTTTCCGCAGCACGTTATATGTGATTCGGAACGCCGCTTGCAGTTTCCTCTTATGCTTTATCGTATAATTCGTATACGATGCTTATAATACCGAATCTCAATGTAACCATTTTCCGCATCCGTCGTTTATAAAGCGTAAGCATTATATGCAAACGCAAAGGTCACTGTTTTTCCTCCTTTTGACAGTGGCCTTATTTTTTTAACCGTGCGCTTACTCCTGATCTTTTTCCGTGATATAATAGCCGCCGTATGAAAGATTCTTTTAAAGACGTGAGATGCTGCCCCGAAAGCAAAAATTGGGCGGAATGTATAAAACGCGAAGTACCGCTGTACGGCAGAGGCAACGAAATCCGATCCGATTTCGAGCGCGATTATACACGGCTTTTACACTCCCGCGCGTTCAGCCGCTTAAAGCATAAAACGCAGGTTTTTTTTGCACCGCACAACGATCACACCTGTACGCGCATGGAACACGTGCTGCACGTCGCATCGGTCGCATCCGAAATCGCAAAATATCTCGGCTTGAACGAAAGGCTTGCCGCTGCAATCGCGATCGGTCACGATATCGGTCACGCGCCTTTCGGCCATCACGGAGAAAATTGCCTCAATTCGCTGCTTGAACAAAAAACGGGCGCGAACGCGCCGAAAAAATTTTGGCACGAGCGGAACAGTCTTTTTTTTGCCGATTATATCGAAACGCTTGCCGATCCCGACGGGATAGAACAGCCGCTCAATTTGACGTACGCGGTGCGAGACGGGCTTATCTGTCACTGCGGCGAAATCGATCAGCAGGGCATCGTGCCGAGGACTGAAGCAATCGATCTTTATTCGATAAAGCGGCCGGGCATCGTACAGCCGTACACGTGGGAGGGCTGTGTCGTAAAGATCGCCGACAAGATCGCGTACTTGGGACGGGACATCGAAGACGCGCGGGCATACCACATGCTCGATATGACGTCGTACCGCGAACTGCGCGAAATCGTTGCGACGACGCTCGGCATCGACGGCAAAGCGAAGGGTGCGTTCCGAAGCGGCAAAGCGGTCAATACGACCGTGTTGATAAACGATCTCATCGTCGACTTGTGCACGCAGTCGAGTCCCGAAAGCGGTTTGCGTTTTTCGGACGAGTATTTCCGTTTTATCATCGAGCTGAAAAAATTCAATTACCGGCGGATATATGCGCACTGGCGCATAGAAGAATTCATGCACTATGCGTCGGACATCGTCAAAACGCTGTACGAAGTGCTCATGCGCGTACAGCCCTATGCGCAAAACGGACGCGCACGGCAGGCACTGCGCTATTACCCGAATCTGTGTTCGACCTACGAAGACTGGCTCGTCAAATACGCAAACTACGCACCCTTGGGGCAGGAGGATCGAAAAAAAATCATCCGCTGCAACACTGCCGAAGTGTTCGACATATACGACAATGAATCGTATCAAAAATGCGTCATCGAATACATCTCCGGCATGACCGATCAGTTTGCGATCAAAGTCTACGAAGAGATAATAACGTTTTAGAAAAAAATAAAATTGACACAAATTATTGTGAAAATATTTGACATACGATAAAAATACGTAGTACAATAGTACATTGTCGGCTGAACGTAAATTTCAGTCGGATACATAAAAAAATCAAATCGTTATGCAATTGTTTGGAGGTAAAAATGAAAAAACAGGTTCTCGGTGCGATGTGCGTTCTGGCGGCATCGGCACTTTTTGCAATGGGTGGAAACGATGCCGGCGGCAACACCGTCAAGCAAACGATCGATGCAGCAAAAAATATGTCGCACGATGAAATCGTCGCAAAGGCAAAAGAAGAAGCGGCTGCGGCAAAATCGGCCGGTACCGTATTTAAAGCGTACGGAACGAGTTCCCGCATTGCGACTGCGGCAAAAGCGTTTACGGAATTATACGGCATCGACGTCGAAACGACGAACGTCAAAGACAGCGAAATCTATACGAAACTGCAGGCGGAAATCAGCGGAAAGATCGACGGCGCTGACGTCGTGCTGACGCAAAACGGTGCGGTTATGAAAGTGCAGATGGTCGACACGGGCAATCTCATAAACTACGTTCCCGCATCCGTTGCTTCTAGCATCGACGGTGCGGACAAAGTGCCGCTCGTACAGCAATATATCGACAAGCTTTTTATCTTCAATACCGTCGGCTCGAACGTTCCGGCGATCACGAACGTATGGCAGCTGACCGAACCCGCGATGAAAGGCAGAGTGTTTTTCAAAAGTCCCGAAACCGAAAAGGTAAACGAAAACTTCCTCATCATGCTGACGAATAAAACGTGGGCGGACAAGCTTGCAAAAGCGTATAAAAACCTGTACGGAAAAGACATTCAGCTCGGCAGCTATAAAAACGCGGGCTATAAATGGATCGCGGAATTTCTGCACAACTGTTCGTTCGGCAATACCGACACGACGATAGCGGAACAGATTTCCAATGCCGAAGCGTCGGGAAAAATCGGTCTTTTCGTTTTGAGCAAACTCCGCTCGAAAACCGTGCGCGTTGAAAATCTCGAAGTCGCCTCGTACTATGCGGACGGCAAAAATACGACGGTAGAACCTTTTGCGGGTTTTATGTATCCGCTTTACGTGCAGATCGTTAAAACGACGACGATGCCGTACACGTCGATGCTCTTTGTCGAGCACTTGGTATCGCCTGAGGGATTCGCTGCGTGGGCAAAAAACATCGGCGCATATTCTTCGAACACGAGCATTCCGGTAAACAAAGGCGATCAGCCGCTTTCGTATTGGAGAACGCGTCTCGTTATGGACGATCCCGAATACATCAATGAAGCGTACGCGGACGTTTTCGAATTCATTTCAAAAAATCTTACCAAATAAAAGCCTCCTAAAACTGTAATTTTTAGAGACTTCCGTATAAGATATATGCGGGCACATGTTTCCAAGCGTGTGTCCGCAATTCGTCTGTAATTTTTTTATGGGAGCTGTTATGTCAAAAAAAGCGGCAAACCGCATAAAGACATTTTTTCAAAATCCCGCAAATGTCATCCTTGTCGTATTTTTCGTTTTGCTGGCGGCGCTGACATTGTATCCGCTGCTTTCGCTCGTATTCGAAACCTACAGCGTTCATCCGATGGAGATGCAGCTTATACGCAAGCCGGCCGGCGCACTCACGCCGTACCACTGGAAGAGACTGCTCGCAGGCGGCGAATATTCCGTTAACAATTTTTATCGTCCGCTGCTGAATACGATTTTTATGGCGATCATCGCGTCCGTCATCGCGATTTTTTTCGGCGGATCGGTTGCGTGGCTCATCACAAGATCGAATCTCAAATACAAAAAATTCATTTCGTTCGTATTCGTATTTCCGTACATCATGCCGTCGTGGACGCTTGCGATGTTTTGGACGAACTTTTTCAGAAATGCGAACGTCGGCATGGGCATCACGGGCATCTTTACGGCGCTTACGGGTATCGCAATGCCGGAATGGTTCGTGTACGGACTTTTCCCCTGCTCGGTCGTACTCGGGCTTCACTATTCGCCGTTCGCCTACATCCTCATCGGCGGCATCCTCCGCAATATGGATGCAAACCTCGAAGAAGCCGCGACGATTTTGAAAGCGAGCCGCGCAAAGATCATGCGGAAAATCACGCTGCCGATCGTCATGCCCGCCCTTCTTTCGACTTTTCTGCTCGTGTTCGCTTCCGCGATGAGCGCATACGCCGTTCCGGTTTTTCTCGGATCGCCCGTGCGCTTTTGGGTACTCACGACAAAGATGTACACGATGATGAACGGCAATTTCCAGGGACAGGGATACATCATCGCGTTTACGATGATTTTATTCGGCATCGGCATACTCGGATTGAATCAATGGTTTACCGGCAGGCGAAAATCGTTTACGACGATCACCGGAAAATCTTCGCAGATTTCGCTCGTGAACCTTCGCGGTGCACGGACTCCGCTTTCTGCCGTCCTTGTCATCCTCTTGTGCTTTATCGCGATCGTGCCGCTCATCACCTTTGCCCTTGAATCTATGCTTCTCCTGCCCGGCGATTATTCGCTGAAAAATTTTACGCTCGATTTTTGGATCGGACGCGGCGAATCCGCCCTTGAAAACGGCATGGATGCGGGCATCCTCATGAGCGCCGATGTGTGGCGCACGCTGTGGAACAGTCTTCGCCTGTCGGTCGTGTGCTCAGTCGTCGCCGGTACGAGCGGCATCCTCATCGGCTATGCGATCGGAAAACGGCGCGGCTCGAAATTGGCAACCTTCGTCAACAACCTCGCGTTTTTCCCGTACCTCATGCCGTCGATGGCATTCGGTGCGATCTACCTTTCGATTGCGACGAAGATCCCGTTTTTGTACGGTTCGTTTTTTATCCTCGCGCTCATCGGTTCGGTAAAATATCTGCCCTTCGCATCGAGAAGCGGCGTCAACGCCATGCTGCAGCTTTCAAATGAAATCGAAGAAGCCGCCGTCATCGTCGGCGTGCCGTGGATAAAGCGCATGTCGCGCATCATCGTTCCGATTCAAAAGGCGACGTTCCTGTCGGGATTTTTGTTGCCGTTTATTTCGTGCATGAGAGAGCTTTCGCTGTTCGCGCTCCTCGTCACGCCGCAAAACAAAGTGCTCACGACGATGCTCATGCAGTTCAACGAAAAAGGCTATACGCAGTACGGCAACGCGATCAACCTTATGATCATCGTACTCGTATTGCTTATCAATTTTACCGTAAATAAAGCGACCGGCGCTTCGATCGACAAGGGTGTCGGCGGCGCGTAAAACAATTCGAAAAATCGTTTGTACGGGCGGACGGGCTGTGCGCACTATGGAATCGCGCAGTTCGAATCGCCCGTATTTTTTTCAAGTGAAAAGAATCTGCGGTTTCATCATCCTAACACGACGCGGCGCAACATCCGCCGGCGGGTACGATCAAATCCGGTGCATCGCGGAAAACACTTTTTCGCTCATGATGTTGATTTCGACGCCCATAGCGTCTGCGGTTTTATCCATTTCAGCGCGGAGGTTTTCTATAGAAATATCGGCGCCGTCGAGATTTACCATCATCATCATAACGAAATTACCGGAAAGGATCGTCTGTGAAATATCGGCTATGTTGACTTTGTGCTCGGCGAGAAAGCCGCTCACTTTTGCGATGATGCCGACTTTATCCGAGCCGACGACGGTGATAATTGCATTCATAAAACGAGTGTAGCGCATTATTTGATATCTCGCAAGGGAGCGCATTGCCTCACGTTAAATCTAACCGAAAAAAAAGCTGTTCATCACGTAAAAATCTAACCCAAAATAGAAGCCCGAAGGAAGGGCAAGATGGGGTTAGACATGAAAACGAAAAAGAAATTGACCG
>NZ_JAFEVM010000055.1:0-9187 GCF_016901105.1 Treponema sp. Marseille-Q4523
AATTTGAAGCATATAAAATATCGGATACTTTTTCGGTTTCTATAATGTTTTCCGATACAAACATCTTTGTTACTTCTTCCATTTACGATTTAAATAAAAAATATAAGTCTCTTTCCGAGTACGGTGCCTTTGTAGCTGTTCCGAACAGATATGGCATAGTTCTAAAAAATATAAATAAAGAAACTTTGAATAATGATATCGTACAAATGATCGGATTGGTAAATTATATGTATCAACAAGGTCCGGGAAGCATTACGGATACGATATATTGGTTTGACGGTAAACAATTTTACAAAGTTATCCATGAACCAGCAAAAGGAATGATAAAACTTCCCGATGAATTAGTACGAAAATTATCGAAAATATAGGAGGTACGATAAAAAGCGCCGTCTGAAATATTGCCGTCGCTTTTTATCTCGAGTTTGCTTGGATGTTTGCAGAAGACGTGTATGCGTATTGTTTCGATAACAATCGTATGAACATTGATATACCTGTTTTGCAAACTCGACTATATTAACGTGTGCGCTTGTGCGCACGGTTAAAAACTTTTTTGGAAATTGATATTTCCTGCAAAAGTTTTTATAGGAGTCACTTATGGGACGTGTGTACAATTTTTCGGCGGGACCCTCGTGTTTGCCGGAAGAAGTGTTGAAAGAGTGTGCTGCTGAAATGCTCGATTACAAAGGCACGGGGCAGTCGGTTATGGAGATGAGCCATCGTTCGTCGGCATTTAAGCCGATCGTCGAAGACGCCGAAGCTATGGTGCGGAAACTCATGCGCGTGCCCGACAACTACAAAATCGTGTTTTTGCAGGGCGGCGGTTCGACTCAGTTTGCGATGGTGCCGCTGAATCTCGGCATACGCACAGGCAAAGCGGTCTACGTCGATACCGGCGTGTGGTCGGGTAAAGCAATCAAAGAAGCGAAAAAATACGTTTCAGTCGATGTCGCCGCGTCGTCGAAAGACCGCAATTTTTGCTATATTCCGAAAATCGATAAAATCACGGGCGATTACGATTACGCGTATATCTGTCTCAACAACACAATCAAAGGCACGCACTGGAATTATATTCCCGATACGGGCGGCATTCCGCTCGTCGCCGATATCTCTTCGTGCATCCTGTCCGAGCCGCTCGACGTGAGCGCTTTCGGTCTCGTTTTTGCAGGCGCGCAAAAAAATCTCGGGCCTGCGGGCGTTACGCTCGTCATCATCAGGGACGACCTCATCACCGACGCTCCGCAAAAACTTACGCCGACGATGCTCACGTATAAAACGCACACCGATGAAGATTCGCTGTACAATACGCCGCCGTGCTATGCGATCTACGTCGTCGGTAAAGTGCTTCATTGGATAGAAAAAAACGGCGGAGCGGAAGGCATGAAAGCGCGCAATTATGCAAAGGCCGGGCGCCTATACGACTACCTCGATTCGAGCACCGTCTACCGTGCAACCGCCGACAAAGACAGCCGTTCGATCATGAACGTGCCGTTTTTGACAAAAGAGGAAGACGAAGCGAAGGCCGACGCGATCAACAAAAAATTCACAGCCGAAGCGGCGAAAGCGGGGCTCGTAAACCTTGCGGGGCACCGTACCGTCGGCGGTATGCGCGCGTCCTTATACAACGCCATGCCGATCGAAGGCGTCGAACGTCTTATCGAATTTATGGATAAGTTTGCCGCTGAAAATTTTTAAGCGGACGAATGCCCGCCGAAAGCATATCGTTTTGATACGGTTTTCGAAACACGGCATCCATATTAATAATTTACGGGAGTCAATATGTTTAAAATTCAAACGCTCAACAAAATATCTTCTGCGGGGCTTGAACGATTTCCCCGCGACGATTATGAAATCGCATCTTCGATCAACGATCCCGACGCCATCCTCGTGCGCTCTCAAGATATGCACGGTATGACGATTCCCGATACGGTAAAAGCTGTCGCACGAGCGGGAGCGGGCGTCAACAATATCCCCGTGCAGGAGTTGACCGAGCGGGGCATCGTCGTGTTCAATACGCCCGGCGCGAATGCGAACGCGGTTAAAGAACTCGTCATACTCGGCATGCTCATCGCAAACCGCCCCGCGATCGCCGCCGCCGAGTGGGTAAAAAGTCTTGCAGGTAAAGGCGATGCGATCCCCGATCTTGCGGAAAAGGGCAAATCCCAATTCGTCGGGCCCGAACTGCAGGGCAAAACGCTCGGCGTCATCGGTCTCGGCGCCGTCGGAGCCCTCGTCGCAAACGCGGCCGTCGGTTTGGGTATGACCGTTATCGGGTACGATCCGTTTATCTCCGTCAAACACGCGTGGCAGCTCGACACGCACATCAGACAGGCGGAAACCCTCGACGCGCTGCTTTCAAAATCGGATTACATCACGATCCACATGCCGCAAACAAACGACACGAAAGGCTTTATCAACGCCGACAGATTGAACGCGATGAAAACCAGCGTACGCATCGTAAACTTTGCACGCGGAGGACTTGTCAACAATGCCGACATGCTTCAGGCGATTGCGAACGGAAAGGTTTCCATGTTCGTCACCGATTTTGCCGCGGAAGAACTGCTTGCCGATCCGAAAGTCATCTGTTTTCCGCACCTCGGCGCATCGACGCCCGAAGCCGAAGAAAACTGCGCCGTCATGGCCGTCGCAGAGCTCCGCGAATTTCTCGAACGGGGCACCATCGCCAATTCGGTCAACTTTCCGAAAATCGTCACCGAAAACGAAATCCCCTCCGGCGGTACGCGACTTTGCATTTCGAATAAAAACATTCCCGGCATGGTATCGAAGTTTTCGACGATTTTGGGTGAAGCCGAACTCAACATTGCGGGTATGATAAACCAAAACAGCGGTAACATCGCCTACAATATCATCGACGTCGAAGGCAATGTGAGCGACGATACGCTTGCAAAACTTTCCGCAATGGAAAACGTCACGCACGTGCGTGCGATTGCAGGGTGAGCGTGCTGTTTACGGAGAAATTATCCGGAGTAAATTTTTATTAAGAGGGGGGGAAGTCTCCCCCTCGCTCCCGCCCGCATCTCTCCGCAAACGTAAAATCCGCCGTTTTCCGTTTGCTCCGTTCATACGGTCGTTCGCTGCCCCCTCTGCGGGGACACCCCGCAACGCCCCGTACGCTTTGATGCCTATAGAAAATATCATCTGCCATGGAAAGACGAGGTCGTCCTGTTGTCACGTGAGCGCTTTTGATTTAAACTGCATAGCGAACAGTATGGAATCGATTCTTTTATCGCTCAACGACGAACAGAAGGCTTCCGTCGTGCAGACGGAAGGGCGCGTGCGCGTCATCGCGGGAGCGGGTACGGGCAAAACGAGAGCGCTGACGTCGCGCTACTGCTACCTCGTCGACGAAGCGGGCATCGCTCCGGGCAATATTTTGTGCGCGACTTTTACGAACCGCGCCGCGAACGAAATGAAACAGCGCGTGCGTAAGCGGCTCGGAGATGTCGATTTGGGATATATCTGCACGTTCCACGCGTTTTGCGTTCAGCTGCTCAAAGAAGACATCAGCGTTTTAAACTACCCGAAAAATTTCGTCATCATGGATACGGAAGACGAGCGCGATATTCTGCTGCGCATCTTTTCCGATATGCACATTACGATGCGGGAGATGACGGTGCAAAGCGCGATCGACGAAGTGCTCGAAGCGAAAAAGATGCGCGCCGACACGTATATCGACGATATCTACCGCATGAACAACGAACAGCTCCGCGAACGTTTCAATTTTATCAAAGACCGCCGCGATGAAATTTTTGCACGCTATATCTACGAGCAGAAAAAAATCTTCGGTCTCGACTTCAACGATTTAATAAATTTTACGACGTACATCCTCGAACATTTTCCCGCCGTGCGTGAAAAATGGCAGACACGCATGCAGTACGTCATGGTCGACGAATTTCAGGACGTGAGCAAAAAACAGTACAAAATCGCACAGACGCTTTCCGCAAAGCACGGGAATCTCTACATCGTCGGCGATCCCGATCAAACGATTTATTCGTGGCGCGGCTCGCACGTAAAACTCTTTTTCGATTTCGATAAAACTTATCCCGATGCGAAAACGTTTTTGCTTTCGAAAAATTACCGCTCGACGCCGGAAATCATCAAAGCCGCCGATACGCTGATCGCAAAAAATACCGTGCGTTATCAAAAGACGCTTAGGGCGGAAAAGGCGGCGGGCGCCAAACCGATTTTTTGCCATTGTAAAAGCGAAGGCGAAGAAGCGCTTTGGATTTTTAATAAAATCGATGAGCTTGCAAAACGCGGCGTAGCCTACGGCGACATAGCAGTTTTATATCGCGCGCACTATCTTTCCCGCGCGATCGAAGAAACGTTTATCGATAAGCGTGTACCCTATAAATTTTACAGCGGTATAGAATTTTACAGCCGCAGGGAAATCAAAGATATCGTGTGCTACCTCCGCATGATCACGTCCGGTGACGACGTCGCGTTTTTGCGCACGGTCAATATGCCGTCGAGGAAAATCGGCAAAGCGAAAATAGATGCGCTGCGGACTCTTGCCGAACAAAACGGTACAGCGCTCTACGATGAGCTTAAAAAAAATATCGATACGCCGCTTTTTGCAGGCACCGGAGCGCGCGCATACGTCGAAGCGATAGAAACGCTTCGCGCATCGTATACCGCCCTTCCGCTCGGTACGCTGCTGCAGGCGGTTATGGACAGGTCGGGCTACGAAGCGTACTTGCGTCTGCAAAACGATCAGGACAGGCTCGACAACGTTGCCGAATTTCGCCGTGCGGTGGAAAAAGCGGGACAGGACGACGACGCGAATCTGGAAGACTTTCTCGCGCACATAGCGCTCTTTACCGATTTGGATAGGGAAGAAAATCGAAGCAATGTCAAACTCATGACGATCCACGCGGCAAAAGGCATGGAGTTCCCGTATGTGTTTGTCTGCGGTCTGAACGAAGGCGTGTTCCCGTCGCGTAAAACGCTTTCGCTCGACGATATGGAAGAGGAACGGAGGATCGCGTATGTTGCGATGACACGTGCGAAAGACGCGCTCTTTTTGTCGGATGCGGAAGGGACGGCGAACGACAACCTTTTTAAACAGCCGTCGCGTTTTATTTTCGATGCGGGACTTGAAAACCTCACGCTTGAAAAAGAATTCGACGAATCGCTTGTCGTGCAGACGAAAACGCTCATCGATTACAGCGAAGCGCAGCTCAAACGGATCGGCACACCGTACGAAGAAGGCACACGCGTGCGTCATCCGATTTTCGGCTGCGGCACCGTCATTTCGGTAAACAAAAAAGCCGGCTGTTACGGCATCGCGTTCGATTCGATGCAAACCGAGCGGAGCATCCGTTTCGGTGCGGAATTGAGCGAAGTGGAGTAAAGGACGCGCGTTGCTTGTCCGCTCTTCGATGCGAAATTGTACGGGGAATTTATCACTTTTAATTATTTGCTATTAGACGATATTATTTTTTGAAAATCCGATATTCGGTCTTTTGGATAAAAATCGATTTTCGTGTGAGGGTCTCACACGGTGATGACGGGGGCGCGCGCGGGCGTTCCCGTTTCGAGGATGAAGAGAATGATAAGAATGATTCGGCTTGGGGCCTTTTGCTCGAACTTAAGACGGCTTCCGGTAAGCTGTACAATACCGCCCTTGATCGAACGTCGTTTGCCCCATCGAACACGCCGGAAATGCTTAAAGCGGTGTTCATAAGCGGAGTATTGACCGCAGAGCCGTCTTTGATAATGGGGCTTACCACTTCCCCGTGGACTTACCGGGTGCCGCCACGTCTGCCCGAACAATGAGATGCTTGTTCGTTTCGCTATGGTAGCTCGCTTCGAGCTTACTCGTCTGCTTCGTGACAACCCGCGTCTCGCCTAAATATATGTGCTTTGAATACTGCCCTTCGGGCAATCCTTTATCCGTGTGCCACGTCCACATCGTATTGAAATACAGCGTCTCGTTCGAATGTGTCGCCGTCCATTTAGCCGCTCGATTGCCGTCCGCACTGTACACATAGCGTGTATCGTATACAGAGTTCACGCTCCGTATTAAGAGGTTTCGGCTGTTCCACTCATACCTGCGCTTATTGTTCGGTACGGGTTTCTTTCCGCTATTACCGCTTCCTCCCCACGGCCATGCCCACGCATAGTCCGCTTCATAGACGCTCTCTCCTTCTTCATTCGTCTGCGTCGTTACGGTTACGGGGGTAAGGGTCGTTGTGTCCTCATTCGGGGCAACGCCGTCGCTTTCGGACGTTACATTCCCGTTCGCATCGTACGTGTAGTACCGCCAGCCTCTCTTTTCGCTTCCCGCTCGAGTGAGGCGGTGTGCATAGTCTGCGTCGTACTCGTACGTAAACTCGTAGTTTAAATCGTCCCCATTCTTTTTTTGCATTGCAGGAGTGATTATTTCAGAGCTCTTTTTCTGCGTCATGTTCCCGATCGTATCGAAGGAGAAGTCCTGCGTATACGTACTCGAATAGTCGGGGGAGCCGGGGATCGCGTAGGGGTTATCTTCGGTCATACCGGTTGCGGAAATAAGCTGGTACAGCGCATCGTAGGTATATGTCTGCTCCGTACGGTAGCGAGAACCGTTCATACAGTCGTTTTCATAGCTCTTCACGTTGCCGACGTCGTCGAAAGAGTATTCGATATTCTGGTACTGCTTTCCGTATGTATTTTGAGTATCTATATGTGAAAGCCATCTCATATCGGCATCGTACGTGTAGTTCGTCTCCACACCGTTTCCGTATTTGATGTACACCCGCTGTCCGTATTCGTCATAGCCGATGTTTTCTATTTCAGGACGACGCTTTATGTGCCAACCGGCTTCGCTTGAAGCTTCGCCTGTCGGCTCGCTGCGAGGCCGCACTTCGGTAACCCTCATTCCCGCCGCCGCTCCCGCTCGTGGCGGGAACGCTATGCGGTGCTCCAATCCGGCGTAGGCGGATTGAAGTAAAATACACATTTTTTGAAAAATTATTATTTTTTTTATAAAAATACTGTTCGTTTACGGATACTTTATTATATCCGTATTCAATTTAAGCGAAGGCATAATAAATGTAGAGCCTTCCATACCATTAGAATTTAGTGCCTTATACGCTTCTTCCCTACCTTGTCGGTTTTCTACGTCATTAGGATTCAATCTTATACTTTCATCGAAATCAATTATAGCTTCCCGATATTTTCCCAAGTTTAAATATGCCATTCCCCGCATTTTATAAATATTTGCATCAGAAGGTTTTAATTGCAACGCCTTGTTAAAATCATTTATCGCCGCTCCATATTTTTTTAAATAAATAAATGCCGTTCCTCGTCCCGCATAAGCATAAACAGACGGAGCTATTGTTTCCGCTTTTGTAAAAGCCGTTATCGAATCTTCATAGCGCCTCATATTATAATAAACCACTCCACAGCCCAGATATGCGCTCATAAAATCGGGTTTTACTATTAGTACATGAGTAAAATCATCCAACGCTTTATCATATTGTTCCAAAAGATTATATACCGTACCGCGTTCAAGATAGACTTCTATCGCTTCTGAATTAAATTCTATGGATTTTGTATAATCATCAAGAGCTTTTTCATATTCTCCCAAAATACCATAAGTTCGTCCCCTATTAAAATAATACGTATCTTGCGGTCCTTTTATTACTGCAGCAAAATGTATTGCTATTGTATATTTTTCCAGAGCCTTTTGATACTGCCCGAGTTTAAAATATGCAAGTCCTTGAAAATTATAGCCGTCGGCATAATAAGGGTTTATTTCTATCGCTTTTGAAAATCCTGATATCGCCTGCTCATAGTTGTTAAGTTCGTAATGACAATATCCATACAGAACATACGGCATCATATCCATAGAATCTGCAGGATTCGGATGAGCGATTAATGTTATTGCTTTTTCAAAATCCTCTATTGCTTTGGTGTATACTTTTGTCCTTGTATAGAGCATTCCTCGATACGTATAGGCAAGTGCATAAGAAGGATCGACTCTTATCGCATTATTAAAACAATCCAAAGCTTTAAGATTGTCTCCCTCTTCCTGATATTTTTCTCCTAACCCAACAAGCTGTTTGGCAGACGGCAACTCTGTCAGCGTTGAAGGTGCGTCAGTTGCGGTTTTGTTTTGTGAGACCGCATCAATTGTCCTGCAGCTCATGAAAAATATCGAGCTTACTGAAAGACACGATAAAAATATTTTTCGTAAAATTATAGAACCAATCATTTTCATTCTTTCCTCCTGCATTTCTAGAATCGTGTCGTATATGAAAAAGTAAATTGTATATTAGGTATTACATTAGATGGAACTGTAAAATTAGCAGAAGTGGTAATGGACAAAGAACTTACGTTTCCAATCGTCAGATTGAGATTACCGTTGAGGTTTGTACTAAGCTTAAAACCTCCTTCCGAGATAGGTATAAATTCTACTGTATAATTGAAGATTGCGCCGATAGAAAAATTACTAGATCCTGAAATACGCATACCCGGAACATCAAACCCTTTTTCCTTTAAATTGTTATTAAAATCTATAAGAGCATCAATTAATCCTGTATCTAACGCAACCGCAGTACCGAATCCCACCATCATAAGGGTTGGGACAAAAGTTTCCGTATCTTCTTTTGCAAGTTTTGCTATGTCAGTAAATATCCTTTGTATATCATTTGCATTGATAATTGCATCTGCTTCTGACATTGGTTTATCAGGATTAGGCTTCTCAAATAGAGGAGCCAATTTAGTTGCAAGCTTTATACCTAACTTAATAGTATCAACAACAGTATCATCCTCCCTTCCATCCGGGTCAATATACTTCACGGGATTATTCCCCGCATAGTGATACAGCTGGAAGTTTACAATATTGTATATCCCACCCATACCGGGCAAATCCTGATTATGTTTGCGTGCCTCATCGTTCACCGGCGCCATCGGTATATAATCACTCACCGCCGGATCCGCACTCATCCACCTCGAGTACTTCGCATCCAAATATCATAGAAAAATATTAATCAAAAATTTGGAAACCATTCCTCAATTGTCATTTTATTAGAATCAATACTAAACATTTCCATTACTTCCGTTTCATAGACCTCTCCATCATCATCTAATGCAATTCCTCTAATAATGAAAGGAGATTTTATGGTTGCCATAGATAATCCTAATAGGTACTTTTGCATAAATTCAGTTTTTATATCAACGC
>NZ_JAFEVM010000056.1:0-8845 GCF_016901105.1 Treponema sp. Marseille-Q4523
CGAGGTTCCTCTGTATTCAAGATTTCCTCACGTTCTAGGGCAACCTGCTGTCTGCTCCCTTATCCCGTCGGATAAGACTACCACTTCTGCCGGTAATTAAAAACATAGCATCTCGTTGTCAGCGTGATAAATATCAATTATAATAAAGACAATGAAATCTTACGTACGTGTAAACCGCTGAAAGAATACACTCTGTTCGTAGAAGCCGTACGGCGACATACAAAACTTGACAGCGAAAACGGCTTTCAGAATGCAATCAAAGAGTGCATACAAAACGACATCCTGCGGGAATACTTGCAAAGAAAAAGCAGGGAGGTGGTGAATATGTTAATTGCCGAATACGATTACGACGTGGACATCGCCGTACAGCGGGAAGAAGAGCGGGAAATCGCATTGAAAGAAGGCGAAGCACAAGGATTTTCCGCCGGTGCGCATCAAAAAGCGCTCGAAGATGCACGGAACTTCAAGCGGCTCGGTGTTTCCGTAAGTATTATCACGGAAGCTACCGGTCTTTCAAAAGAAGAAGTCGAAAAGCTGTAAGCCGACTGCAACCACTTTATGAGAACATACAGTGCGAAACGTTGAGCACTGTACCCGATGCTTTGCGTCGGGGTTGTTGATTAAGCAATATTATTGATATCCATGTTTCTAAATAAGGCGGCGCGTTTTTCAAATACGCGCGGCAGCTGCAGCCGGCGGCCGTCAACCGAGCGCTTCCCGTATCATATAACAGGCACCGAACAAAACGACGCGGTCGTTCATAATCGAATAGCGCACCGACTCGTCGTCTATCGGCTGGATGGAATACGCGCGCAAAGTCCGCATCAGAGCTTCGTGAAAATAGCGTTTTGATTTTGTGACGCCGCCGCCCAAAACGAAAACGTCGGGATCGAAAAGGTTGAAGATATGAGCGATGCCGAAGCCGAGCAGTTCCCCTTCTTTTTCGAACAGTGACAGCGCATACTCATCGTTTTCGGCTGCAGCCCGGTCGAGGATTTTTCCGTTGACTGCGTTTTCATCGTATTCGGCAAATTCGAAAACGCGGCTCCGTATACCCTTGCGCATATCTTCTCTCATGATCCGATTCATCGCGCTCCCCGACGCATACAGTTCAAAGCATCCTCTGCTGCCGCAGGGACAGGGCAGACCGTTCTTGTCGATAGAAACGTGCCCCACTTCTCCGGCACCGTCGTGTTTGCCGTGATGGATTTTTCCTCCGATAACAAGCCCGCCGCCGCAGCCGGTGCTCACGGTCATATAGGCGACGTTTTGCAGTCCCTTTGCGACGCCGCAGCGCTGTTCGGCAAATGCGCCCAAGTTGCCGTCGTTATCGATCAGAACATCCGTATGAAAATCGTTTTTTAATCGAGCGACGATCGGAAAATTTTTCCAACCCATCAGCGGCGCATGGATAATGATACCTCGTTTCGAATCGAGCGGGCCGGGACTTCCGACGCCGATGCCGCGGACGTCGTTTACGGACAGCGAAAAATGTTCGAGCACCGTTTCCAAAACGTTTTTCGTATTTTGATAGACGGCTTCTTCGCCCTTAAACGTTTGGGACGGAGCGGTGTATACATAGTCGTCTACGAGTTCGCAGTTTTCGGTAAACAGCGCGCCCGACGTTTTCGTACCGCCGATATCGAGTGCAAGAAAATACGCGCTCATAAGCTTACGCGTTCTTTTTCTTCTGCGCCATATCGAGGATGACGGCGAGCAGGATGATCGAGCCGATAACGACTTTTTGCCAATAAGACGAAATGTGCAGCAGGTTCATGCCGTTGTTGATGACGGCGATGATGGCAACTCCGAACATGGCGCGTCCGACGGAACCGCTGCCTCCGGTTAGACTCGTACCGCCCAACACGGTCGATGCGATCGCATACATTTCGTAGCCTTCGCACGCGGCAGGCTGACCGTTTTGCAGTTTGGAGGCGACGAGTACACCGCCGAGCGCCGCCGTGACGGAACACAGGATATAACCCGTCAGCGTTACCCGCGCGATATTGATGCCGCTCAAATGCGCGACGTTCACGTTCGAGCCGACGGCATAGACGTGGCGGCCGAAAACGGTTTTCGACAACAGCAAGTGAAAGATGATGACGACGACGATCGTAAAAATCGAAACGATAGGGATGATACCGTTCGGGTTGCCGACCGATTTAAACAACCGCCCCGCGCCGAGCCACGAAAAAGATGCGGGCAAACCGAACACAGCGACTCCTCCGGTGATGATGTACGTGATACCGCGCGCAATCGTCATCATCGCAAGGGTTGCGATCATCGGCACGACTTTGAATCTCGTTATCATGATGCCGTTGAATGTGCCGCAAACACCGCCGATAACGATCGCCGAACCGAGCAGAACGATGACACCCGAAGCGGTGTTCAAATTCGGGATCCGCAGACCTATCATCGCAGCGCATACGCCGGCGAGAGCGGCGACGGAACCGACGGAAATATCGATACCGCCTAAGATGATGACATAGGTTAAACCCGTCGCAAGCAGTGCGTTGATGGACATCTGCGACGTTAAGTTAAAAATGTTTTTCGACGTCAAAAACGTTTTATTCAACAAACCGAACACCGTACACATAAAAATCAAAAATATAAAAACGATATTCTTTTTTATCCACGATTGCACTTTGACCTTATCCATCTTTTGCCCCTTATTAAAAACTTTGTATTGCAGCCGATACGTCTGTACGGTTTTTTATGCGGTTTGCATACCGCCTTTTACGCTCGCAAAAGCCATGATCTTTTCTTCCGTCGCTTCCGTATAATCGAGTTCGCCGCTCACATGCCCCTCGCACATCACCAAAATTCTGTCGCTGATGCCGATGATCTCCGGCAGCTCTGAAGAAACCATGATGATCGCGCCGCCCTGCGCAACGAATTCGTTCATCAAGCCGTAGAATTCCGACTTCGCGTTTACGTCGATGCCGCGCGTCGGTTCATCGAGAATAAGAATTTTCGAATTGGCAAGCAGCCATTTTGCCAAAATGACTTTTTGCTGATTGCCGCCGGAGAGCGTCGATATGACCGTATGAATGCCGGGCGTTTTGACGGCAAGTTTGTCGACGTATTTTTTGCTCGATTCCGTTTCCCACTTCAAATCGAGGATACCGAATTTTTTGTGGTGCGCGGGCAAACTCGGCAGCACCGTGTTGTCCTTTATCATCGCGTTGAGCATCAAACCCGTCCTGCGACGGTCTTCGGTAACCATGCCGATCTTCGCATCGATCGCCTGTTTCGGCGAAGTAAACGCGCGCTCTTTTCCTTCGACGAATATTTTCCCCGATGTAGGTTTTCGCGCGCCGAAAATCGTTTCCATCACTTCCGTACGCCCCGCGCCGATAAGCCCCGAAATGCCGAGTATCTCTCCGGCGTGCACGGCAAACGAAATATCGGAAAATTCTCCGTCGCGCGACAAGTGTTCGATCCTCAAAAGTTCTTTTCCCGGCGTATGCTTTTGCCGGTTGTAGTAATCTTTCATCTCGCGCCCGACCATACTCGTCACGAGCGTTTTTTCATCGACGTCTTTCATCGAAAACGTGTTTACTTTGCAGCCGTCGCGCAGGACGGTTACGCGGTCGGCGATTTCAAACAGCTCTTTCAGCCGGTGCGTTATATATATGATCGCGATATTGTTTTTTTGCAGAATCCGTATCTGCTTAAACAGCGCGTTGATTTCGTGTTCGGAAAGCGATGAAGTCGGTTCATCCATGATGACGACTTGCGCATTTTTTGAAATGACTTTTGCTATTTCGACCATCTGCTGCTGTGCGGCGGTCAAATGCCGGGCGACTGCCGTCGAGCGGATATCGACTTCCATAAAATCGAGGATGGCTTGCGCATCGGCTTCCATTTTTTTTCTGTCGAGAAAAAAACCGTTTTGTATCCGCGGTTCGCAGCCGAGATAGATATTTTCGGCGACGGTTAAATCGTTTGCGATGCTCAATTCCTGATGTATGACGACGATGCCCCGATCGAGCGCTTGGCGCGGATTGTGAAAGCGGCATGCTTTGCCGTCGAGCAGAACGGAGCCGGAGGTCGGCGCGTATACGCCGGAAATTATCTTTATCAGTGTCGATTTTCCCGCTCCGTTTTCGCCGAGCAGCGCGTGAACTTCGCCTTTATTAAAATCGATCGAAATATCGGTCAGGGCTTTAACGCCGGCAAATTCTTTCGAAATGTTTTTTACCTGTAAAAAAGGCGCCATACATTTTCCCCTATAAAAAGCAGCGGCGCTGTTTCAGACACCGCTTTTTATCCTCTTCCTTACAAGCCGGACGGATTTCGTCCGCCCGGCTTCGCAAAAAAATCAATGCTCCGCTATACGGTTATTTACCGACATTTTCTTTGGTAATGATATACGGAGCGATCATGATAACCGGCTGATCGACTTTGCCCGTCGTCAAATACTTCGTGATCTGTTTCGTTATTTCGGAACCGATTTTTTCGGGATTTTGCGCAATTTCGGATACCCAGAATTTTCCGTTGGTCGCATCGCGGATCGCGTCTTTCGCTTCGGGATTTCCGTCGAATCCGATGATCTTCGTCGAAGCACCGGCGACTTTGATTGCGGCAAGCGCGCCTGCAGCGGCAGGATCGCCGACGCAGAACACGACCGCCAAATCGGGATTCGCCGTCAAAGCGTCCGTCATCAGCTGTTCCGCTTTCGACGCATCGCCCGCGTAATTTCCGATTTCAACGATTTTAAGATTTTTATCCGAAGCTTTGACGATTTCTTCCCAACCCTTTCGTCGATCGATGCACGACTGCGGTTCATCGAAATTGATAAGGCCGACTTTATCGCCCTTGTTCGCAAGGCGTACCGTTTCTTTGCCGCCGAGCCGTCCGCCTTCAACGTTGTCGGTACCGACAAAACATTTGATGACTTTCGTCGTCCGGCTTGTGCAGTCGAACGTAAATACCGGCACTCCGTCTTTATCGGCCGCTTCCATCGCCGGCGTCGTTCCGCCCGGATCGTTGCACGAAAGCGCGATCGCTTTGCAGCCTTCGGCGACGAGATTGTTGATGTGATCCGACGTAACGTTTCCGTCCAATTCGCCGTCGAGGACGATCGCATTGATACCCTGCGCCTGAGCTTCGGCTTTTATACCTTTTTCGATCAGGGTATAAAAAACGTGCTGGCGAGAACCGACGATAAACCCTACCTTTTGCTTATCGCTGCCGCCTGATGCAAAGACAGAGGAAGAGGCAAGGGTTAATCCTAAAAGAACAAAAAAAACTTTTACTGTGTTTTTCATATTCTTTCCTCCTGAAAATAATCTGGGGATAACATACGTTATCCGCCTATAAATTCGGCACCGCTGCCGATTTATCACCGTTCATCAAAGCCGCTGCACCTCTGCGCGCGGAAACAGCTCGTCGAAATCTTTTTTCAAACACAACTGCGTACCCGGCAGCATGATCGAAGCGCTCGCGGCTGCCGTCGCGTAACGGAGATAGTCCTCTTCGGCGGCTCCGTCCGTGATCGCCGCGCACAGTCCCGCCACAAGGGAGTCGCCCGCGCCTTGGATCCCCGCTTCTTCGATATCCATCGCAGGAGCTTTAAACGCGCGATTTCCGCTCACGAGGATGCAGCCCTCTTTTCCGAGCGAAACGCACACATAGGCTATACCCGCTTCGCTTATCTTTTTCGCTTCGGCGATGACCTCGTTTTCGCTTTCGATTTTTTTTGCCGCGATAGTCTGCAATTCGTCGATATTCGGTTTTATTAAAAAGGGCTTTTCGCGTATCCCTTCGAGCAAAAATTCTTTCGACGCATCGAGGATAACGCGCACTCCCGCATCGCCGCACTTTCGTATAAGCTCCGCGTATATCGTTTTCGGAAAACCCGGCGGAACGCTGCCGCTGAGCACGACAAGGGATGACGACGCAACGGCGCTTTCGATTTTTTTCATAACCGCCCGCACGGTTTCTTCGGCGGCGACGCTTCCTTTTTCGTTGAACTCGGTCATCGTTTTTGCGCTTTCGTCGAATATCTTTATGTTTTCCCGAACGCTGCCCGGCACTTCGACAAAATCGCTTCGGAGTTTTTCGTCGGCAAAAAATTTATTAAAATCCTCTTTGCCTTTCGAATACATGAGTCCCATGCATACAGTGTCGTAGCCCAAGTGATTTAAGACGGTACTCACGTTGATCCCCTTGCCCGACGTATCCCGCTGAACGGACAGCACCGCATTCGTTCCGCCGTATTCGAATCGTGCGATGTTCACCGTTCTGTCGTAGCACGGATTTAAGGTAACTGTGATAATCGGTTTATGCTGCATAGTTTTGTATCCACTCGCTCATCGCTTGAAAAATTATCCGAACGGACACGGCGCCCGGATCCTGTAAGCCTATCGATTTGTCGCCGTAATATTTTGCGCGGCCGAATTTCGCTCGAACGGTTTTCGTGTATTCGGCACCCGCTTTCGCTTTTTGTGCCGCAAGCGCAAATCCGTCGGCGAGGCTCCGCCGTTTTGCCGCCGCTTCTTCCAATCCGCAGACGGCGGGTTCGAACGCGTCGATCATCGTTTTGTCGCCGACCTTCGCTTTGCCTCGCTTTTTGAGCGCGTCGAGCGACTTTCTGAAAATTTCTGCAAAACCGCAGAGATCGAGCGTTTCGTGTTTTTCGCGATCGACAATCCCGCTGATGAACATCGTGCCGAACAACACGCCCGACGCGCCACCCATCGTATCGATCAAAATCAAACCGACGGAGGAAACGACGTCTTCCGCGCTCTCGCATTTTTTTTGCGGCAGCTCTTTGATGACGTACGAAAAACCGAGCGCCATGCCCGTGCCGTGATCGCCGTCGCCGATGACCGAATCGATTTCCGTCAAATACGGTTCGCTGTCCACGATCTTTTGCGCCGTAAAGAGAAACATCTTTTTGAGATCGGCCGCGTTCAAATCGTTTTTCATATTACCGGCTCCGTGCAAATGCTTTATAAAACGGCGAACAGGCAGGCATCGCATACAGCGCTTTCAACTCGTCGTCGAGTTTTAAAATACTCACCGAAAAACCGCCCGTCCCTTGCGGGCAAAACAATTCGTCGATGAACATATCGTATACGTACACGCCGTGCTCGTCCAAAAGCCGCTTGATCGCCCGCCCCGCAATGCACAATTCAAGGCGTGACGTAAAACCGAAACCGTTGACCATCACCGCAACTTCATCGCCTGCTTCGATTTCACCCGTAAGGTATGACATCAACGTACGAGCGGCTTCGTCGGCCGTCGGAAGCGGCGTCTGCAGCACGGGAGATTCCCCGTTGAATCCCATGCCGTACGCGACTTCTCCGTCGGGCAAATCGCACATCGCTTTGCCGGTCGAAGGCATATAACCCGGAGACGTCGTTAAACTGCACGTCGACAGATTGCGTACCGCTTTTTCGGTGATGCGGTACACATCGTCGAGCGGCGCGCCGCTTTCGGAAGCCGCACCCGCGATCTTTACCGCAAGCGCGACTCCGGCAACGCCGCGCCTTTCATCCCGCTTTTCTTTCGGAGCCGTCGTCACGTCGTCGCAGACGAACACGCACTTCGCATCGATGCCCTCCATGCCGGCAAGTTCGCGGACGAGTTCGAAATTGAGCACGTCGCCCGCGTGATTCGTCGCAACGTACACGATACCTTTCGCATTCGGCACGCAGCGCGACACCGCCAAAACCGCATTTGCCGCGGGAGCCGTATACACTTGACCGAGCGCCGCACCGTCCGCAAGACCCGGTCCGACGTAGCCGATGATCCACGGTTCGTTGCCGCTGCCGCCGCCCGTGACGACGGAAACTTTATCTTTGCGTTCTTTTACGGTCAATCCCAAATAGCGGCCGGAATTGTCGGGTATCTTTTCGTACAAACCCGGATACACGGCGAGATATCCGTCGAGCATTTCCGAAATCATATCTTCCGGCTTATTGATAAGCTTATTCATGTTTCCCCGTTTCGACAACGACGACGTCCAAACCGATCGCTTTGCATCGTTTTGCAAACGATGAGGAAATTCCGTCGTCGGTGATCAGCAATTCGAATCTGCCGAGCGGACAAATTTTCGCCATCGACGTAGAATCGAATTTCGACGAATCGCACAGCAAAATGGCCCGTTTGGCGGAATCGACCATCTTTTTTTTAATCGTCGCTTCGAATAAATTCGGCGTCGAAATTCCGTCTTCGATGCTCACCGCGTTCGCTCCGATAAACGAAATATCGTAGCACAGCGATGTGATGATATCTTCCGTAATGGAGCCGACGCACGACATCATTTTGTTACGCACGCAGCCGCCGGCGAACACGAGTTCGATGTCGGGACGGCGCAGCAGTTCGTTGATAATTTTAAATGAATTCGTCACGACGATGATGCCGCGCCTCGTACCGTGGCAAATGCAGCGCGCAAGTTCAAACGTCGTAGAACCCGCGTCCAAAAACACCGTCTGCGAATCCTGGATCATCTCGTATGCGCGCTCCGCGATCGCGCGTTTTTGTGCGCTGTTGAGCTGCTCCTTTTCGATTTCCGTATACTCGAGAACGAGCGAAGAAAGACTCACCGCGCCGCCCCGCGTCCGTCTGATCACGCCTTTTTTGTCGAGGGCTGCGAGTTCTTTGCGCACCGTCACTTCGGATACTTGTACCAAATCTTTGATTTCGGAAACGGATGCGGATTTTTTTTTGTTTACAAACTCGACGATCTTTGTAAGTCTTTCTTCGTACAGCATGGTTTCATTTTTTTCCGATTACTTTCGATTTCTTTCGTTAATGGAATGCTAACACGAGAATTTCGATCTGTCAAATAATTTTTTTTACATACAATTCATTGTATTATAAATAATTACAC
>NZ_JAFEVM010000057.1:0-8504 GCF_016901105.1 Treponema sp. Marseille-Q4523
TGGCTGTACAGGGCAGATTTTTTTTGATGATAGTGATAGCAAAAAACTTTGCGGCTTATCTTTTTCCGATATAAAAAATCATCATTACAATATACTTTTGAATAATGAGCAAATATGTTCCATTGATGTTATGAGTAATGATTTCAATACTTATGCGATGAAATATGAAAATGATACTGATAAATTTGTAATACACTCAGACGATATTGAAGGTAAAAATATTATTTATGCAATAAAATATTCGGATATACCGCAGATAATCAGCAGTAAAGATTTTTTCGCTAACGGAATAGTCATTCAAGCAGAGGAACCGGCAAAATAAAAGTGCTTACTATAAATCGCGATTGTTATATAGGGGCATCTCGACACAAGCAGGTTCGGCAACCATATTGCAATTTGTATGCCTACGGTGTAAATGACCCGGTACGCTATATAGACCCGGATCGCGATTTACAAAAAGTCAAAAATCGAGCAACACAGAGAGAAATTTGTCATAGAATGATTTTGTACTATTCAATCGAATTTATAATTTTGCGATCGTCGCCCCGCCGTACATCGATTTCCAATCTCTGTTGAACGCATCCACGGCATCGCGGACGGAAGCGAAGTTCGCACCTGCTTTTAAAATATCGTAGCTTGCCGTACAGCTTTCAGCTCCGTTTACGAACGCGGCGACAAGCTGTCCCGTATTTTTAAAGCTTGCTCCAAGAATTTTACAATCGCTGTTTGAAGACGCGGTCAAACCGGAAAGTTCGCGGATGACGCGATCGGGATCGCTGCCTATGTTCATCATTCGGTTGTAGTATACCGCGATATAGTTTGCGCCGCTCATCATCGCAAGCGCGCCTTGCACCGTCGAATACACAGCCGTCGCGGTGACGTGCCGTCCCGTTGCGGAAATCGCTTTTATCGCAGCGAGTCCGTTCTGCGTAACCGGTATTTTAATGAAAGTGTCGCTGCCGAGTTCGCGGATAATCCTTTCGGCGTCGTCGAGCATTTCGTCGCAGCGACCGCTGGAAACCTGCACATGCAGCGGACAGATGTTTTTGCATACGCTTTTGATTTTTTTCAAATGTGCAAAAAAATCCGCAGGTCGTTCGCGTTTTAGGATCGTCGGATTCGTTGTGATGCCCGAAACCGGCAGCCAGCCGATTCCTTCCGTAATTTCGTCGATGTTTGCGGTGTCGAGCATGAGTTCCATTGCATACCTCTTTATATATTACATATCATAATACGATTTTCGTGCGGAGGGTTTAATACCCCGACGCTTGCGTCGTAACAAAGGGTATTAAAGCCGACTGCAACCACCTTATGAGAACAACATACCCCGACGCTTGCGTCGGGGGTGTTGATTATATCGTGTAGTGTGCCTTCAGCTCGGCAAGATAGGCATTGTAAACGTCTTCGTATCGCGCGGCGTTTTCTTTTTTCGGAATGATTTTTTTATCGGAAAAAGAAACGTGCGCTTCACACAGCGATTGTATATCGCCTTCGCCGCACGCGCTCATCGCAAGTATGACGGCGCCCAACGAACCGGCTTCTTTATTTTCCGGCGAAACGAGTTCCACTTGAAAGATATCGGCGATAATCTGCCGCCACGGCTCGCTGTTGCTTCCGCCGCCGACGAGCGCCATTTGATACAATCGTATTCCTTTTTCCTTTAACAGATCGTATCCCCAGCGTAAACCGAATGCGACCGATTCTGCAGCCGCGCGTATGATATTTTCCTGCGTGATATTTGCGATCGTCAGTCCCGTGATCGAGCCTTTCGCATGCGGCAGCGGCGGCATGCGTTCCCCGTTAAAAAACGGAAGCATTATTATCCCGTCTGCGCCGGGTTGCGACGAAGCGAGTTTTGCATCAAAGGTTTTTAAATCGAGGGCAAAGAGATTTTGAATCGCCGTCGTCGTCGATGTCGCGTTCATCGTGCACACGGTCGGGATCCAAGAATTCGAAATCAGATTTTGAATTTGAATGATCGACGGATAGCGTGACGGTACCGCATCCGTATATACGCTCAGCACACCGGACGTTCCGAGATTGATCGTACCGACGCCGTTTTTGACGATCCCCGTCCCGACGGCGGCCGTCATATTATCGCCGCTTCCGGCGGCAACTTTGCACGCTGCCGAAAGTCCGTATTTTTTCGCGATATCGGGAAGGAGGCTTCCGACAGCCTTGTCATCCGAAACGATAGGCGGGAGCGACGACAAAAGTACACCGGAAGAATCGATCGCATCGATCATTTCGCGATTCCAGTCTTTATGCAACACGTCGAAATAACCGAGCCCGGAAGCGCTGCCTATGTCCGTACAGATAACGCCCGTAAGGTAATAATTGATATAGTCTTTCGGATTTATGACGTATGCGATCTTTGAAAAGATATCGGGCTTGCAGCGTTTAAGCCACACCAGCTTCGACGCCGTATAACCGACCGGAATCGCCGTACCGATTTTTTGTATGACACCGTCCGTACCGCCCGCTTTTTCGACGAGGTCATCGTTGTCGGCAGCCGTTTCCGTGTCGTTCCACAGCTTCGCATTATACAGAACGTTTTTGTCTTTGTCCAAAACGACAAGCCCGTGCTGCTGCCCCGAAACGCCGATCGCAGCGATTGCATGCCTGTCTCCGGAAAACGAAGCGAGCGCCTGTCGCAGCGCAGCGTCCAACGCATCGATCCACCACCGGGGATCCTGTTCGCGAAGTCCGCTGTTGTCCGAAATCAGTTTATGACCGCTGTTGCCGACGGCGACGATCCGTTTCTTTTCCGCATCGTAAATGATTACCTTTGTACCCTGCGTACCGCAGTCGACACCGATGTAAAAACTCATCGTGTCTCCTAATACTCGTACGTCAATTCCGACATGCCGACGAGTTCGGTAACCGTTGTACCGAATTTTTTTGCGACCGCGTACGATGAAATCCGCGCGATATTGCCGGCGGTATCGTATTTGTAGATTTCTCGTGCAATCGTTTTGTTATCCGCATCGCTCGTCGTGATTTCGTTGAGCACGCCGTCGCTGCCGTAGCGGAAGTAACTGCGTTTTTGTACCGCGCCCGTCCCGTCGATAAACGTGATCGCATCGATTTTGCCGCCGTCCGTATACGCGTAGTCGATTTCTTCGTCAAGCGAACCGTCCGCATAGTAATGGCATTCGACCGAAAGCCTGCCCGCATCGTCGTACGCATATACGATCTTCCATACGAGCTCGCCGCCCGCGCCGTAGTACGATTCGTCGGTAAGGAGATTACCGGTATACGTGTAAATCGTTTTGCTTTTTAAACCGCCGTCTTTTCCGTATTCGGTTTCGTCGGCTTTATTTCCTGATGAGCCGTAGGTAAGGGCGCTTTTCCAGATAAGCCCGTTGTCCGCGTTGTAGCCTTCCTGTGCGGTAAGCTTGCCCGCCGCGTCGTAGGTATTTTTGATTTTATTGACGAGAGTTCCGCGTCCCGTCATCTCGGACGATTCGATTTCCCGTCCTGCCCTGTCGAATGCACGGACGATTTTCATCTCCGGCGTGCGGAAATACTCGCCGAATTTCGACGTAATACCGTAATCGGTACGCGTATAATTTTTTACCGTACCCTTAAGCGGAAGATACTCCATGACATCGAATGCAAACACAGAAACGCACATGACAGCCGCAATCAGCGCGGCGAACATCTTTTTCATACAGCCCCCGTAATTACCGAATCGTTAAGATTGCTTTTTATCAATGTAAACTTCGAATTATTATACACGCAATCGGCGGCCTTTGTCAAAAAGCAAAAAGAAAGCCTAGCGTTTTTTGAGAACAAAGCCTTCATACCGATACTGCGTAAAACCTTTTCGTTCGCGATCATAGTAACTTGTTACGCTCGTTATATACAGCGTCGTTGTATCGTCGAGCGCAACGATAAAGTCTTCGCCGCTTTCGGGCATGGCAAGCAAGGCGTCGAAAATATCGTATTTTGTTTTTTGCACTGACAGTGGCACCTTTGTAAAAATTCTGCCGCTGTCGGAATTTCTATAGTAGGATCCCCGTACCGGCAGCATAAGCGAATAGGGGGATATATCGATCTCATGATTCGCCCATTCGTAACATTTGTACACTTCATTGTCCTGCCTGTCTTTCGGCGGTGCAAACCCGAAGACGGTTTTGAAGTCCGAATCGCCGGAAAGAGTTCCGCTACCTTGATAAGCTGCTTTATGTTCGCTCAAAAGTTCGTCGTATGCACTGGCCATCGCGCTGCGTTTTTCATACGGAATTTGAGAGATAACGGATTCGGCGGGCAGCGCAAAATACCCATCTGTATAATAGCCGCACTCGTGCAAAAGTTTTTCAAGCCGCGCTTTTTGCTCCAAAGAAGGAACGCGAGTGAGGCTCAAAGGCGTAAGGGTCGATACGGCGCACAAAAACGCGGCAAAAAGGAGCCACGCGCGAGGCGCATTTTTTTTAAGCAATACAACGACGATAAAATACAAAACCGAAACGGTGTACAATAACCCCGCCCATCGCATCACCGTCAATCCGTACGCGTCAAAGCGGATCCATACCGCAATAAGCTGGGCTGCGATGCAGGGCAGCATCACAAAGGTTCCTATCTTATAAAAGATATCCGCCGCACGGCCGGGAAAAGCTTTCAGCGTACAATAAAAAAAGAGATAAAAAGCCGTTGCCAGCGACACAAAGATATTTATCTGCCCGCCCGGCATATTGCGCGTAACAAGGATTTTTGCCAAATACACGTACAGCACGGCAACGTACATCACGTAGACGGGAAAAGCCGCATAGAATACGAGCGCTTTATACATGCGCGCAACGGGGAATTCCGCTTTTTCAAACGACAGCTGCGATAAAAATACGTTTACGGTTATAAGGGCTTGTGAAAAGACGGAGATCAATAACATATATTCGTCGATATTTTTTATCGGGACGATGAGTTCGTTGACCGCCCAAAGGCTTATCCAAAGACCGACGGAAGCAATACCGGCGATCCATTCGGCAAAAACGACAGCTTTGAGTATGTGCAAAAAAACGGTTTTTTCATTGAAAGCGGTTACGCAAAGATACAAGGCAATGAGAATGCAAATACAGATACTGCCCCAATACGCAAGCGAAGCATAATTGAACTCATCCATTTTTTTGGCAAGAAAAAAACCGGGGATCCACAATGCGACTGAAAACACATAGAGCGCGGCACGGATTTTCCGCGAAAGCGAAAAGCGCAGCGCGGCAAGTGTTGCGGCCGTAGAAGTAAAAAACGCAAACGCCGAAGCGAAAGCTGCGTGCAGCACAGCATCGTTCAAAGAGGAAACGGCCTTTCCTGCTTCGTTTTTCGGTTGAGGCGCAAACAAATAGATCGCCGAACTTACAAAAACCGCAAAGCCGAAAAATGCCGGAAGCGGAAAGCGGCGTACGCCCGAAAGCGTTTGATTTATAAAACGGCGAAAAGAATTTTTTATATTCATAACGCTATTGTAATCGCCGCCCCGACTTTTGTCAAAAAGCGAAGAACACGGCATTTACACGTCGGCTTTGCGTTCCGGTTTTATTTTTTCCAAAATGCGGGCAGAAAATACAAAATCATCGTATAGAGTTCGAGCCGCCCGGCAAGCATCGCAAACGAATACCACCATTTGACCGCATCGGGAAGGAAGCCGTAATTGCACACCGGCCCCAATTTTCCGAAGCCCGGTCCGACGTTTCCGACCATCGACAGCGCACCCGTCAAAGCGCTGAACAGATCCAAATCGAAAAGGCAGCCGACCGCCGTCGTGATAAATACGAGCAAAAGATACAGCGAAACGAAAGCGGCGACGTTCGGCGCCAAATCTTTGCCGGCGACTTTTCCGTTTAATCGAATATTGAATATACCGTGCGGATGCAGCATTTTTTCGGTTTCGTTGTGCAGCTGTTTTGCAAGGACGACCCAGCGCACGACTTTTATACCGCCTCCGGTAGAGCCTGCGCAGCCGCCTAAAAAATAGAGTATAAAAATTAATAATTGTGCAGTCGGCGCCCACGTTGTAAAATCCGCGGTGCCGAATCCCGTCGTCGTCAAAATCGAAGCGACTTGAAACGAGCCGTATCTGAGCGCCTGCAAAAACGAACCGTACTGTTTTGTGATAACGAACGCAATACCGAGCGAAGCCGCAATAAAAACGGCGAAATACGCTTTTAATTCCGAGTTATCGCGGATCTCCGAAAATTTTCCGGTTACGGCGTAGTAATACAAACTGAAGTTGATCCCCGATAAAAACATAAACACCGTACAGATGACGTCGATCGAAACGGAACCGTATGTACCGACGCTCGAATTTTTCGTCGAAAAGCCGCCGGTACCGAGCGTCGCAAACGCGTGCGAAAGCGCATCGATAAAATCCATACCGGCAAACAAGAGCAGCACCGTTTGCACGACCGTAAGTGCGGTATAGGAAAGCCACAATATCTTTGCCGTCGTCGTGATCTTCGGCGTCACTTTGCCTTTTTCGGGACCTGTCGTCTCCGCTTTAATGAGCTGAAAACCGCCGACGCCGAGAAGAGGCAAAAGCGCGACGGTGAGCGCGACGATACCCATACCGCCGAGCCAGTGCATTTCGCACCGCCATAGATTGATGCTTCGCGGCAGCGATTCGACTTCGCTCAAAATCGTCGCTCCCGTCGTCGAAAAACCGCTGACGCTTTCGAAGATCGCATCGGCGAAGTGCGGGATCGCACGGCTGCACCAGAGCGGCAGCGCGCCGAACACGCTTCCGCAAATCCACGCGAGCGCAACGATGACGAAAGTACCGCGTGTTGAAAGACGTATTTCCGTTTTTCGCCCGACGATAAAGATAACGATCGCCGCGATCCAGCTTGCGACCATCGGAACGGCGAACGAAGTGATGACGGCAGTCTCTCCGAGCGCGAGAGCCGTGCCGATCGGAATTAAAAACGAAACACCGATAAATGCGACGATGATCGATATGATTTTTAAAAACGTTAAAACCGCCATGACGCCGCTCCCTTATTTTACGCTGCCGCCGAAAAATGAAACGACGTTGCCGTTTTCTTCCGCAACGGTGATAAGGATAACGTGATCGCCTGCGTTGAGGCGCGTATCGCCGACGGGTATTTCGTAAACTTGCGAATCGTATTTTTTGACAAGGAGGATCAAAAACACGCCGGGATTTGCGATATCGCGGAGCGTTTTATTAACCGCCTTCGAATCGCCGGGAAGAACGCACTCGATGATTTCCAAATCGCCTGTCGTCACGGTGTGAATTTCTTTAACGGATTTTCCGCGCAGATGGCTCATAATCGAATCGACGACGGCATCGCGGATCGGAACGGGTACGTCGACGCCGAGCTTCCGCGAAATCGATGAAAAGGCCGAACTCGTGACGAGGCTTATCGATTTGCCGACACCGAGCGATTCGAGATAGGCCGCAAGCACCATATTCATTTCGTGATTGTGCGTCGCGCAGATCGCCAAATCGAACGACGCGATCCCTTCTTCCTGCAAAAAAGCTTCGTCCGTCGCATCGGCGCAAAAAACTTTTGCCGACGGAAAGCGCTCGGATGCGATTTTCGTCAGCTCTTCGTCACTGTCGATGATGACGAATTTTTGAGGTCGTTTGATAACCTGCTTCGAAAACAAATTGAAAAGCGAGCGCTTTTCTTTCGGCTGAATCAATCGTTCCGCGATGATCGTGCCGATCCTTCCCGCTCCGATAAGCGCGATGTTTTTCAATTCTTTTTGCTCGGAACCGCAAAGCGCGAGCAGTTCGGGAACCTCTTCTTTGGCGACGATGACGCCGATGCTGTCGCCGGGATTGAGAACCGTATTGCCGCTCGGAAGAGAGGTTTTGCCTTCTTCTTCCACGTACGCGATGAGGAAAGGCTTATCGATGAGCGTGCGGACGGTCTGCAGTTTTTGTCCCGCAAGTTTGCTTCCTTTTGCGACCGTCATGCGCGTCAGCTCGTACGCATTGTTTCCGAAAACCTGCACATCGCTCACCGCACCGCTTTCGACCGCTTGGACGACAGCTTCGCCGGCTTCCACGTCGGGATGGATCATATAATCGATTCCGTACAGCGGCCGATGTTTTCCGCCGAACGAATCCGCGTGACTCTTTTTTGCGGCCGCCGTGTTGACGTAGTACGCGTAGTTGCGCACGCGCGCGATCTTCACGATGTCGGGATAAACCGCATCGACAAGCGAGCAGGTTATCATATTCACTTCGTCGTTTTCAGTAACGCATACGAGCGCGTCGGCTTTCGCGATACCCGCTTCTTCGAGCGTTTCCAAGTCGTTCCCGTCGGCGAGCATCACCGTACAGTCCAGCTGATTCGAAACGTGACGCACGTTGTTTTCATCGTTGTCGATGATCGCGACGGTATTTTTTTCGTTGATCAATAATTTTGCAAGCTGCACGCCGGTAAAACCGGCACCGATAATAACGATCCGCATCAAATATTCCTTATTAATTAATTTGAAATTTTCCAAACGCTATATTTATAATATTAATTTTTATCTTC